>NZ_JAUBQN010000027.1:0-63393 GCF_036701295.1 Microcoleus harperi Pol14_C6
CAACTGAAACGTCCGGACGTTCCGATGTTACTTGTCTAATGCAAGATGGTGGAAGAAATCCTCTTCACCTTGTGCCAGTTGCGTAAGTCCTGTTCCAATTGTCGCAGGTTCGGCACTGAAAGCGCTGGAAAAGATGACTGCTAATCCGAAAATACAGCGCGGCGAGGATGAGTGGGTTGATGGCATTTACAATTTGATGGATGCGGTAGATGACTGGATTTCTACGCCCGATCGCGATATTGACAAACCTTTTCTGATGGCTGTTGAAGATGTATTCTCGATCAAAGGTCGGGGAACTGTCGCCACGGGCAAAATCGAGCGGGGTAAAATCAAAGTCGGCGATACTGTGGAATTGGTGGGAATCCACAACACTCGCACGATAACTGTTATCGGTGTTGAAATGTTCCAGCAAATTCTGGATGAAGGAATGGCTGGAGATAATGTCGGTTTGTTGCTTCGCGGCATCCAAAAAGACGAAATTGAGCGGGGGATGGTGCTTGCTAAACCCGGTTCAATTCAACCTCACACTGAATTCAATTCTGAGGTTTACGTGCTGTCGGAAAAAGAAGGCGGCCGCCGGACTCCTTTCTTTGCGGGATATCGCCCTCAATTCTTCGTGCGGACAACGGATGTTACGGGTACGATCGCATCTTTTACTGCTGATGACGGCAGCGCGATCGACATGGTAGTTCCGGGCGATCGGGTGAATATGACTGTGAAGTTGTTGCAGCCGATCGCGATCGAACAAAATATGCGTTTTGCCATCCGCGAAGGTAATCGCACTGTGGGCGCCGGTGTAGTCTCCCGAATTCTGAAGTAGACGCTTTCGCAACCAATTAGAATCAGTAGGGTGGGCAAAAGTCCACCTTACTCATTAATTCACAGCAAGTTTTTCAGTGTTGATGCAGTAGAGCCTCAAGATGGAGTCAAGCGAATTGTCGAGATTGGAGATGGGCAAGTATCAGACCTGGTTGGATGGTCTGCCGCACGTTTTGCACAACTCTGGGGAGGTACTTGAGGTCGATCGCGCTTAAATGAAATATGGAATCAGGGCGATAAAACTTACATTAAATATTGCAGTAAGGGCGATCGCCACAAATTTTTACAAAAAAAGTTGATTTTTCAGAACGGTTGTGTTATACTAGCTTTGATGCGGGAGTATAGCTCAGTTGGTTAGAGCAGGTGACTCTTAATCTCAAGGTCGAAGGTTCAAGTCCTTCTACTCCCATCCCAAATCCTGAACCTGAATTTATCGAAACTCACGAGTGCAGTTAACTGCTGTAGCGGTTCGATGCGCCTGGGTGTTTGCGCGGTCGGATTTTTAATGTCGATCGACCATTGGGGCGAGTCGATCGATAAAAGTGCGATCGCCCAAGCTATTTTTAAACTGAATAACAACAGGAAATGGTGATTAGCTATGATGGCAAATCTCTCGGCGCGCTGCTATGCGGGCGATCGCGATTTAGATGCGATCGCCCATTTAATCAATACTTGCGAAGAAGTCGATCGCCTCGATGAAGGCACTTCCATCTCGGAACTACAACAAGAATTTAACGCACCGTCCCTAGATTTAGTACGCGATATCCGCCTTTGGGAAGATGCGGAGGGAAAATTAATCGGTTTTTCTCAGTTGTCAGTTTCTGAGCCTGGCGAAGTAATTGACGGTTGGCTGTGGTTTCGCGTCCACCCGGAGGCGCGCGGAGGCGATGTGGAAGCAGCCGCGATCGCCTGGGGTGAAGTGCGGATGCGCGAAGTGTCTGCGATGCGGGGCGCGCGCGTGAAGCTGCGAACCTACGCGCGCGCTGAGGATTGCGATCGCATTTCTGTGCTGGCTAGTTGCGGTTTTAAGGTCGATCGCTATTTTTACCGAATGGCGCGATCGCTCTCTGAACCGATCCCAGAACCGCACTTCCCACAAGGTTTTACCCTCATTCAGTTCCCCGGCGAACAGGATGCGGCAGCTTGGGTAGAAATGTTCAACCAGTCGTTTATCGATCACTGGAATCATCACGATTTAACGGTGGATAAATTTAAGCACGAGTTAGCTAAACCCGATTACAGAAATGATTTAGACTTGATTGCTGTTGCTGATGACGGCACATTTGTCAGTTTTTGTTACTGCGAGATTAGTGTGCAAGAGTGCGATCGTACCGGGCGCAATGAAGGCTGGATTGCTTGTCTCGGCACTAGGCGCGGCTTCCGCAAAATGGGATTGGGACGAGCTATGTTGCTGGCTGGTTTGCATCGACTCAAAGCTGCCGGTGTGGCTACTGCTATTCTCGGCGTCGATGCTGAAAATTCATCAGGTGCATTGCATCTTTACGAGTCTGCTGGCTTCCACAATATTCGCGACAGCATTTCTTATGTTAAGGACGTTTGATCGATGTTACAGTTCGCGATCGCACTTTGACCCAAGAAACCCGGTTTTTTAACGAATCTGCGGGTTGCAACGAAATATTTTCGTGAAAAAACCAGGTTTCTCGCCACTGGTGTAAGTTTTATCTAAAAAACTTTTGCTACCCCCTTGACAGATTTGTAGTATATACGTAGTATGGAATTATGGAAAACGCAGGACAAGCAAAAAACTGTATTTTTCGTGAAAATTCTGAACCTTGACAACTAAATATTGGTCAAAATTTCAAGGAACATCAATTTGAAAGTCTTGCAATACAGACTCAATTGTCATGTTGTTACTTTATACGAGACTGTTCGGTTACAAACTGACTCGACCAGAGTCAGATGCTGTAGGAAATCAGTCTAATTTCAATGAATTTCATGCGGATTCAGAACAGACAAGTTCGGCCAGATTTCAAGCAACCAAAAAGGCTGAGGAAATCCGCAAAATTAAACAAGCTTATCACCTAGAACGGCGCTTCTTTCAGTAAAGATTATCAGATTTCGTGAATTTTTACCGATACTGGCAATTTGCTAAGTCTCACAAAAAGCCAAAGTCGAGAGCAGATAAGCTACCAATCCCAAATCCAAAATCGCTCTAGGAGGTATCGGTAATGGTTCACATTCGTTTTGAAGGACGTTCCTATGACTTGGCGGAAAACCAACTGGGTATCGCGGCAGGAATGAGCGACAAGGCTATTAAGGAACGTCTGGCAAAGCATTTTGATGTCAATGGATCTCGCTTCGAGTCTTACGTGCTCGATCGCCGTCCCAGCGGTGATTTAATTGTCCGCCCAGAAGCCGTTTACGGCTAGAAATTAACTTAAAGCAGGTATTAGGCAGCGCATCCTAACAAAAGAAGCTTACAAACTGGTAACATTCGAGCGATCGAATAGTAGGTTCGACTCCTGCCCTCTCCGCCTCTTGGAGAGGGGTTTTAAAAATAGCGTCTCTGACTTGTGCGCCGCCAAAACCAGCAATTTTTAAAGTGAAACAACACTTCGCGCCCTAACTGAGGAAGCTTACATACTAGCTCATTGGTAGAGCAATTCCCTTTAAAGGAAAAGGTCGCGGGTTCAACTCCTGCGTATGAACAACGGCTTTCTTGACTTGTGCGAAGTGCATTTCACTACTCTAAGGAAATAATTATTTACCGAGGTAAGAGAAAGATAAAGTAAAAGTATTATACGGTTTTGTACGAAAAAAACATCTGTTCCGCGCCCTAACAAATGAAGCGCCTACACACAATTTAATCGATTGGTCGCAGGTTCAAATCCTGCCAGTCCCGCTTAAGGGACTGTAGCTCAGGGGTAGAGCGTTCGGCTGTCAAAACGCTTTGCTAACTTGTGCGGAACATCTCATATTTATAAATATTAGATGTAAAAGTGGTGAGGAGAATTAAATTATGAAAAATACAACTCTAATTTACCGATCGCCCTGCGAAATAGACAATCTGATTCACGCTTTCCAAGAATGCAGCCTGCCGCGAAGTCAATGGACTCACGAAGCGCATTTAACCGTTGCCCTTTGGTATCTGTTTTATGATTCGGAACAAGAAGCGATAAATGCGGTGCGGAATGGCATTAAACGTTACAACTCGGTTCAGGGAATTGAGGCTAAAAAAGATAGCGGATATCACGAAACCCTAACGCTGTTTTGGGTGCGAACTATTCGCCGGTATCTCGCCGATGAAAGCCGGAATCGATCGATCGTACATCTGGCTAACGGTTTGATTGCAAAATACGCCGATCGCACTTTACCCTTTCGCTACTACACGCGCGATCGGCTGATGTCTTGGGAAGCTCGAAATAACTGGGTTGAACCAGATTTGAGAGCGATAGAATTAGAAACAGTTTCCCTGAAATAGTTAATTTCAAATCGCAGTTTTTGCCGCGCCCCAATCGCGAGAGCTTACATACAGACCCTATTAGGTTTAGCCATAGGTTTACTAAAAAAAGCTCCCCAAACTTGCGCGGTGATTTTTAAATTTCACTCGCTAGCGTGCAACAACTGCCAACCACCGATTTTGAATACTTCTCAAATCCAAAATCCAAAATCGAATAGGAAGGTAACACCAATGAATATGAATACAGCAGAGCGCGATTTACGTTTGGAAATGCTCAACAGCCTGCTCACAACTCCTCACCGCCAATTAGAAAAAGTAGCAGAAATTCACAAGTTAATTATCGAATTAGACCCAATATTTTACGGTCATTTAGCAGTGTGGTATCAGCGTCACGGCGACGTGCGCGATCACAAGGAAGTTTTTGCCGGAAACTTGCTAACTTCCGCGCTGACGGAACACCGAGATGCCGGTTTTATGATGCTGCAAGAGTTCCCTCCCTACGAGGTTTCGCGGATTGTGGACTTTATGAAGCAGCACCAGAATAAGGTGCCCCGCAGCGCGCGCACTGCTGTCACTCGCTATCTGAAATCGCGGGAAAAGAATGCACAGTTTTTCGATCGCGCTGCCCTCCGCAACCGCAAGGCGATGAAGCATTTGTACGCAACGCTGCACGTCAAGCCGAGCGATCGCGCTAACGCTATTCTCTTCAAAGACAATCCGCCAGAAGACTCTCTGGCATTAGTTTTGAAGCAGTTGGCCAAGGCGGCGACACCTGCGGAACAGGCGAATTTGATTGTTGAGTACAAGATTCCGTATACGATCGCAGTTGGTGCGATCAGACAGCTAACGCCAACGGTTTTGGCGGCGCTGATTAACTCGATGTCACCGCAGGAAGTTATCAACAATTTGAAATCGATTCAGTCGCGCGGCGCGATGGATCACCCGGAAGTCAAGCAGTTGATTGACTCGAAGCTGGATGAAGCGGCAAAGTGCGATCGGGTTTCTGCTTACAAAGCGAGTGTTGCGGGCGCGGGCGCGAACTTCGACGCAGCAACGGCGGCGAAGCTGGAAGCGGTGACAAACGAACAGGTGAAGAAGCGCGGCAAGATTGCCAAAGCAACCGGTTTGTTGATTGACAAGTCTGGTTCGATGGAAAGTGCGATCGAAGTCGGGAAGCGTCTGGCTGCTTTGATTTCCGGCATTTCCGAGGCCGCACTGTTCGTTTATGCCTTTGACACGATGCCGTATCCAGTGGAAGCAAACGGCAGCGAATTGACAGACTGGGAACGCGCTTTCAAGCACATTCACGGTGGCGGCGGCACAAGTTGCGGTTGCGCCGTGGAAGCAATGCGAATTAAAAAGCAGGTTGTCGAGCAATTCATTCTGGTAACAGATGAAGGCGAAAACGCTGCACCTTATTTTGCAGATGCTTATCAAAATTACTGCCGCACTTTGGGGGTAATTCCTGATGTTGTGATTGTCCGAGTTGGTTCTTGGTGCGAATATGTCCAGAAGCAATTGAAGGACAAACAAGTAGCGGTGGAAACCTTTACGTTTGCGGGTGATTATTACTCCCTGCCGAATTTAGTGCCGATGTTGAGCCGTCCTTCGCGACTGGAATTGTTGATGGAAATTCTGGATACGTCGCTGCCTGTGAGGGATGATAAGTAAATTGTAGGGTGCGTACTCCGCACCTTACTTATTTTTCGGGTATCATAGACCTGACGGGGCTGTCACCCTGTCAGCTAGCGCTCAATATTTAAATGCTCTATCATTATGGCAAACACCTAATGAGCAAAAAGGAACCTGAACCCAGACAAATAATTGATGAAAGTCCAAAGCGTCACCCCTACGGAGCAAAGGTTGGAATCATCTTGGATGTAGGAGATGAATGAGGCTTTAATGGTGAAGCGTGCCTCCTAGTTGATGATAAGTCTATTGTCCGTATATCACCATTACAAGATGAGAGCCAGTTGGGGAGACAACAGCCGCAAAAACTAGATGTATACGTGGAAGGATTTGCGACGGCGGCTGAAGCTGAACAGAAGGGATTAAAGCTCTCATTGGCTCTGCTATGGGAAGCCGTATCAAGGAAGCATCCACTTCGCCTTGATTATCATACTCCACGACCTTGTATGGTATACGATCGTATCCAAGAGAGCGGAAGTGGATGTATGACAAGTGCAAGTCTAACCGTAGCTATGGACAGCAGTAGAATGGTGGAGCTTGTCAAGGAGATATTTTCAGCTAATATTGATGTTGATGAAAAACTCTTAGTATCAATGGAGCTGTTTGCATCTGCCAGACTCGAAACTACTGAGCGCGCTCGATTTGTTGGACAGGTCTCTTCCCTTGAACCACTCGCCCAGTCAGAAGCTTATGATAACCCAGAACTTAAAGAGTTAGTGGAGAGTTTTGTCGCTCAATTAAACAAAACTACCTCTATTCCAAAAAATATTAAATCGTCAGTCCAAGGTCGGATTAACGAACTAAAGAATGAATCAATTTCTCAAGCGATTAAGCGCCTTGTCAAGGATAATTTTCCAGAAAATCCAGATGCAGTTTCTACGGTTGAGGAAGCTTATAAAATTCGGAGCAAAATTTTGCATGAAGGTGCTTTTGATGCAGATTTGGCTCAAAAGAGCAACGAGATTGAGGATATTATTAGGCAAATTTACTCTTGCCGCCTCAACTCAAATTTGTTTGTTCCGCCAAACCAATAAGCAAGCGAAAGTCATATTATGTGGAGCAACCAGATAGCCTTGAGGCGGTGTTGGAGTTTCGGAAAAGAGTTAGAGAAAATTTAGGGGGAAGTTGAGATTTAATATCGCTGTTTACTCCCAAACATCTCCCTCAATATCCTCAAGCGACAACTTTTTACCTATTTTCAATTATTCTCTAATTTGAGCGATAATTTCTAGTAATTCTGGATTAGCTATGGATGACACTAACTGGGAATCCGCAGCAGCTAAAGCAGCGCGCAGCTTGGACGAAGTGAGAGCAGGATATTTCTCTAACACCTGTTGTTCCGTCCATCCCGCAGCAAATAGTCCCAGCAAAAATTCTACGGACAATCGAGTTTCTGGCACTGCTGGTTGACTTGTGGAAGCTTTCGGGTTTGGATGAATGAGCTTTCGCCAGTCCATTGTTTTACTTAAACGATTTGGGAAGATTCCGCCGATTATACTGCATTTGGGCACAGTAGAAACACGGACTTCCTTGATGGATTGTGTAACATGATACGGCAGGTAATACCTTTTTAGATTTTAGATTTTAGATTGGGAATCACTGATGACAACCAGGGTTTGGAGTTTGGCGACACGGGCATTTTTTTTGAGCTGGTGTCATTTCCCGATTATGGGATTAAATTGTTATTACGATCGCAGTACAGCACTTTCTTATAGACTAGAGTGATGGGGTAGCGACGGGGCGATCGCCCTTTTTTATTTTGTCCGTTTCAATACCAAACCCCGTTAGCGAAGCCCGCCCCTACGGGGGCTACGCCAACGAAGAGGATCGCACTAAATCTCAACCCACGGTCTAACGAACTGTGCAACCCACAATACAACTACTTTAACTTCTTAAAACTATGGGAAAAAAGTCGAAAGCAAAAAAATCCCAGGTCAAAAAGTCCAGTCTGCTCTGCCAGCGACTCCAAGAAGCTCTGGATCGAGGCAGCAAAGTTTGGATTAAAACAAACAACAGCAGTTTCGGCGGCATCCCGATTAATTTGTTCGGGGAGTTTGTGGAACTTTTGGTGATAGTTCCCCCTAACGAACAGGCGGAACATATCGATGCTTACGGGCAAGTTACGTGGCTGATTCGACTCTCTGATATTATTGCACTCGCTTACCCTACTGAATATTGGTCTAAAGATAGATTAGAAAGTTTGCTGCCACCAGATGCAGTTACTTCCGAAGTAGGAGATTAACTGCGTAGGGTGTGCATTGTGTACCCTAATTTTAGCTGAGTTGTATTTGGTATGGTGTGCATTGCACACCATACCAAATACTATTTTTTAAGCTGTTTGAGCAGCCCACATATACACCTGTTCCACCGATTTTTAGCAGTTTAATTAGTTGTTGCAAGCTGAAAGTTGGACTTTACAGTTTCCACCATCTAGTTCGCTGCAACCTGCGAGAGCTTGAGCTTCTGCTGCTGCTTTATCGTCGCCCCAACCCGCACCTGCTCCTCCTTTGCCTACTGCGATCGCTCCACAATTATTACTATTAGATGTCAGGGGTTCGCAGTCGTTCGCACCTCCACTTTGTTCATTGCAGACGGCTACTGCTGCGTTTAGTGCTTCTTTCTCTGTCGCATGATCCCAACTAATACCAGTGGCGTCAGAAGTCGGAGAATAAGCAGTAGCTCCATAGGTGTCTTGAGCTTTAGCTACCTGGACTGAGCCAAAAAGAGGAAGTGTCAAAGCTGTGACTACAACCCACTTAGAAAAAAGCTTTTGCAGCATATTTACTTAAGATATTTACCAGGTTAAGTTGCGAGGTTCGCTCAATATTAGATTAGGATATTAATTCTTGTCAATAGTGTTGAAAAATCTTTATGTTTTCTTAAACTAAAAGTGTCTTCGGTAACAAAAAGTAAGATGACGGAGGTGAATTCAGTGGCAGATATCCGCAAAATCCTCAGCCAACTCGCTGCCCAAGAAGCGCACCTACTCGATACCCAGTTCCTGGCTCCTTGCGTGCCCGGAGGAAGCGTGCGGATAAGAGTTAGCTCAATGGTTTATACTTTTCAACCGCAGCCGCGCAAATTTGAAGGATGGGCTATTTTTAGGCCGATTAATGAGAAAATTGCTGCGGTGATTGAGGAACCGAGTTGGCCGCAAGTTGCCGAGTATTTGCAACTGCTCGTACCCGTTCGCTTGCACTTGGCTTGCGTGCTGCAAGGGCAAACTTGGCTGGCTTATCCTGTTAACGAATCAGATGCTAAACAGCGCACTGGTGTTGTGAAACCCGTACCAGTTCATTTAGTAACAGAAGGTTCGCAGTTTGAGCCGATTGTTGCGCGGTGGGACGGTCATTGTTTGTGGTTTGAAGAGATTGACAGGCGCGCCGATCCGCTGCCATCTGAGAAGTTAAAAGCAGCTTTAAAAAAGTTGATTTTGCCTCAAGATGTTCGCTTTAAAGGGATGACACCGGAAATGCGAACTGTTTATGAATTGGTGTCCCGAAATATTCAAGGTTTCGATCCGAAAGTTCGGGAAGAAAAGCGCTTGCAGCGGGCGCTAAAAATGGGCGGCGGTGAATTGCAGGATTTTTGCGATCGCGAAAATTATTGGCTGGTTGAATGGACGAGCGGAACGGGAGAACACCACACTTCTGCGATCGCCAAAAATGACTTGACAGTTATGAGTGCGGGGATTTGTCTCAGCGGATTGGACAACGACTTCGACTTGCATTCATTGGTTGGAGTGGTCGAAAATCGCTAATTCTTGATTACCATGAGTATATTTTTTCACGAACAACTTTACAGAAGTGCCGGAGTGATGTCGCAGATCAAAAATTTCCCGGTAACGGTGTGCGGGGCGGGCGCTTTGGGTGCGAATATTACAGAAAGTCTGGCGCGATCGGGCTTTTGTCAGTTAAAAGTCATCGATCGCGATCGCATCGAGGAACGCAACCTTTCCACTCAACCCTATTATCGATCGGACATCGGCGCATTCAAAGCCAAAATTCTCGCCAACAACATCTACCGCGCTTTGGGAGTCAGCATTGACGCGCACTCAAAAGAATTGACGCCCGCAAATGCCGATCGGCTGCTGGCCAACAGCGCCACAGTCATCGATACTTTTGATAACAGTATCGGGCGGCAAGCAGTCAAAGATTACTGTGCGATTGCCTCCCTTCCATGCGTACACGTCGGATTAGCTGCAGATTACTGCGAAATAATTTGGAACCAACACTATCGGGTTCCTTCAGCGGCGAATGATGACGTTTGCGATTACCCGCTGGCGAGAAACTTGGTAATGCTGACGGTTGCAGTTGCCTGCGAAGTAATTGTTACCTTTGCTGCTACCAAAGAGCAACAAAATTTAACTTGCACGATCGGAGATTTTGCAGTAAAGCCACTTATATTGTAGAATGTCGGTTGACTGTTGCCAGAAACCCGGTCAATCAAGATTGGATGCCCCCATCCTATAAACCCGGTTTCTCACCCTCAAACAATCGTCCAACTTGCAAAAAACGCTTGAAAAATTAACAGGGAAAGTATGGCCGGATCGCAGACTTTTTATTATTTACTAGCAATTCTCGCCCTATTAGTTTTGACGGGCACAAGTAGAGCAAACTATGCAGCAGGCTCCGCAGTTTGCTCTACTGATGATTGCCATCGACCAGCAGTGAGACACCATAAAAGGATTTTAAAATGCGGCTCGAAAGGGCACGATGTGAAGAAACTGCAAAAGTTGTTGAACGCGCGGGGCTTGTCCCCACACCCGATCGTAATTGATGGCGTGTTCGGTCCGACAACCGAAAATGCAGTGAAAAGATTTCAGCGACAAGCTGATATTCCTGTAGACGGAATTGTGGGAGGCAAAACTTGGGACAGACTGTTTGCTAGTTCCTAACTTTAAGCACCGCACAACAAAGGTTCCTAAGTCATTATTGCTAATCATTAATCGCTGTGGTTGGTAGTTGCACAGATAGCAGGTTTTGTGCAACTACAGACACAGAAGCTTTAATCCAAAAATCAATCGCCTACTAGATTGCTAATGAATGAAGTTTTAGATTTTTGGTTTGGTCGAGCGCACTCTCATGAGTTTGGCAAAGTCCACAAGAAATGGTTTGAAAAAAATGCGGATTTTGATGCAGAAGTGCGATCGCGCTTTCTGCCGCACTACGAACTCGCCGCCTCCGGTCAACTCGACTCCTGGCAAGATTCCCCCGAAAACTGCCTAGCATTAATTATACTGCTCGATCAATTTCCGCGTAATATGTTTAGGGGAACGCCCCAAGCATTCGCCACAGACAGCAAAGCTTTAGCCACCGCCGAATACGCTGTTAATAATAACTTCGATCGCGAATTGCTGACTGTACAAAAATTGTTTATTTATCTGCCTTTTCAACACAGCGAAAACTTAGAAAACCAGCAAAAATCTGTCGAACTATTTAGCCAACTCAGCGGCGAACCTGACAGCGATTCATTCATTGAATACGCGATGCAGCATTTGGAAATAATCCAGCGTTTTGGGAGATTTCCCCACCGCAATGAAATTCTCGGACGCAAAACAACCCCTGAAGAAGCCGAGTTTCTCAAACAACCCGGTTCTGGATTTTAAAGCGCGATCGCAAAATCTCGATCGTCCTGATATATTCGAGGTTGTAGAGGCTGTTTGAGCGCGCAATCACAACCAACAGCAGGCAATCTGTCTACAAAACCCGCCGCAACCCAGCGAATCTCAAATTGAATAGTGAAATTAGAAAAGAAGATAAATTCTTGATTCAACAAAAAGTATACGGGGGTGAAGAATTTATCCATCGCCCAATCCTCAGCCGCGATACTGCACCCGATAAATCCGGTTATTCGCTTCCTCAGTAAACAGCAAACTCCCGTCAGGTAAAACCAGCAAACCAACCGGCCTCCCCCAAGTTTTCGGGCCCGACGGATCTGTGAGAAAACCAGTCAGAAAGTCCTCATAATAACCTTGAGGGCGTCCGTTCGCCGCATTAAAAGGTACAAACACGATTTTATAACCAGTTCCAGCGTTCCGGTTCCAACTGCCGCGAAACGCCACAAATGCCCCGTTCAGGAATCTTTTGGGAAACGTTTTGCCGTCGTAAAACTGAAGCCCCAAAGCCGCCGAGTGTGCCTGAAACAGCACGTCCGGCGTTAATGTTTTAGCAGCTAAATCAGGTCGATCGCTATTGCCGTTTCTAGCGTGGCGAGGGTCAAGCAAATTCGGCTTAAAATAAGCGTAAGGCCAGCCGTAAAACTCGCCTTGACGAATTCTTGTCAAGTAATCCGGCACCAAATCATCTCCCAAACCGTCGCGTTCGTTGACTGTTGCGTAGAGTTGATTGGTTTTTGGGTGAAAATCCAATCCCACCGGATTTCGCAAACCGGAAGCAAAAATTTGCTTGTTTTGGCCCTCCAAATTCATTACTTGAACAGAGGCCCTCGGCAGCGGTTCGACATCGGCATTAGATTGCGATCCAACTGATACGAAAAGCTTGCTATTGTCGGGGGAAACGACAACATTTCGCGTCCAGTGTTGGTTGTAGCCGCCGCCCGGTAAATCGGCAATTTTTTGACCCGTACCTGCCAATTGTTCCTGTCCTTTTGTGTAGGGAAATCGGCGGACTTCAGCGGTATTTCCGAGGAAAAAATAGCGATCGGCAAAAGCCATACCAAAAGGAATATTTAAACCGTTTTGGGTACTTGCAAAAGTTTTGCGAACCTCAGCAACGCCGTCGCGGTTGGCATCCCGCAACAGCGTAATCCGATTCTGCCGGGTTTCTGTTACCAAAACATCGCCTGTCGGCGTCAAAGCCAGCCATCGCGGAGCGTCTAAATTGTCAGCAAAAACGTTGACGACAAAGCCAGGAGGGACTTGCAGCACTGGCGATGCGGGAATCGGTACTACTTGAGGAGGTTTTGAGGCGCTTTCGCTGGCTCCTGGCTGCGGCAAAGAAGTTGCAACGATGCGGATTGGCTGCGGCGAAAGCGGTTTGGTCGGTACAATTTGATTTGTCCCAACATTTACCAGGGGTGCACGGGAGGGAATTTGTGACAGGGGGCCGCTGTCGCCCACAGCAGGCGCGATCGCATCTGTAGCTCGATCGCACGCAATCACCGGCAACAGCAGAATTAGCAGCAAGAAACGCAGGTAATACATAGCAGCGATTTCTAAACAATTGCGGGACAATTCTATTATTCTAACTGGTATTAAACAGCTAAGCCACCGCCGGCGCGGTGGCTTAATTCCATTTACTGATACCAGTTGCAAAAAAGAATACAACTGTAGACCTGCGATCCAAACCTTGAGCTTTATCAGTCAATGGATTTTAGATTTTAGATTTTAGATTTTAAATTGAAGAAAGCGACCCCACGAATGAATCCAAGGGTCCCGGATCAAATTGCTTGATTGTCATTGCCAATCTTCAATCGAAAATCTAAAATGGTATAACCTAGCTCTACCAAAGTCCTCTCACAGGAGCCGGACGGGGAGCCGGAGCCGGAATTGGACGGGGAGCCGGAATCGGAGCCGGAGCCGGAGCCGGACGAGGAGCCGGACGCGGTGGCGGTTCGGGAGCCGGACGCGGTGCTGGTGCTGGGGTTGCGGGACGAGCAACCGTTGTGGCTACAACCTTATAATCGGGGATCACCGCGATATTTTGTATCTGAGATCCGGCGACGGTGGCTCTGACTTTCATTCCCGGTACTAGACCAATAATTCTCAAGACGCATCTTTGAATCCTGAGAGTCCTGTACGGCGCGTTTTCTTCGCGAATAGTTACTACGTCGCCGACAATACTTTTGACAAAACCGACAATGGTTCTAGTGTTTGCTGTTGTGGTGGTTTGCGTTTGGGCTATTTGAGTTGCAGGGTTAGCCATCGCAGGATGTACTGAGACCGCCGAAATTACCACCGACAGTGTTGCACCTGTCAATAATTTGATCTTCTGAAGACGCATTGAAACCTCACATTTACTGCTATTCAGGGTCGGGTTTGCTTCCGCTGCGCGAAAGTCCCAACCTCTATACCTAATCCAGTTTAATCCCCAGAGTAGGAAATTTATGACAATCTCAAAAAAAGATTATCGAACAAGTATTGAAAGACTAAATTTTACATCATAAGTTCCCGATTTACAACAAGTTCAGCGGTTCGCATCTCTAGAGTGTTGCCGTGATATATTGAGTTTATTCGATCGACTGTAGCAGTTTTTTTCCGCCAACCTAACTGTTGCTGGGGGCAACTCTACCCAAAGACAGATTGTGCTTGCCGGATACAGAAGCGACATAGGTTGAATACTCGATCGCCAGTCGGTCATGGCTAAAAAATCAAATTAGTCGGAGGTAAAATTTAATCATTTTCTGGCAATATTTACGCATAAACCGGGTTTTTTAACGACATTCTATTCGGTAACTCCACTGAGCCGCTTATAAAAACGTTGTGGTTTTAGTATTATTGCCTAAGCTTTGTGTTGAGTTACAAGCTATCAGTGGTGGAATTTTAACTAAAAACTGTGCAGCGCAGTTCCCCTCAAAAAGCCATCTCAAAATTTTTCTCATCGGGTGCGGTTGGCGGATAATTAGATAGGAACTTTGTAGGAAATGCTGGTGAGGAGTTTAGCGAAAAAAACAATGGTGAAGAGCAAATTTTTGTTTAACAAGTTAATTGTACTGAGCTTGAGTGCCGCCGCGCTGTCGGTCGGCCTACAGCAGCAGGCGACTGCCGAAGTGGTGGCTAATTCAAGTAATAGTGCGATCGCAGCGCAGCGGCCCACATCCGAGACACAATTGCCGAATCTCGGAATCCCAGAACTGCCGCCCCTGGGAGAACCATTTCGTTATATTCCCCAGGAACCAAAGCCTGCGGTAAATCCTATTGAGGAAGTGCGTTTAGTCCTGAAATTGCGAGAACGCCGCGTCTATGTTTACCGACAAAATAAGGTGCAAACCAGTTTCCCTGTTGCTGTGGGAAAAGGCGGCTGGGAAACTCCTACAGGCAATTTTAAAGTTATTCAAATGATCAAAGATCCAGTTTGGCAAAATCCTTGGACAGGAGAACTTATTCCTGCTGGGCCAGACAATCCATTAGGGAGTAGGTGGATGGGGTTTTGGACGGATGGCAAGAATGTGATTGGTTTTCATGGTACTCCGAATCCAGAGTCGATCGGGGGGGCGGCTTCTCACGGCTGCGTCAGGATGTTTGATAAAGACGCACAGGCTTTATTTGAGAAAGTCGCAGTTGGCACACCCGTGATAGTTGAGCATTAATTATTTGGAGGTTGGGGTGCATAAAAACACATCAACAGGCTTTCCGGCCTGTTCCACAAAGACTTAAATTTGGTTGTGGGGTGGGCAGGAGATCCCGCCCATGAAAGACTTATTGATAATGCAGCTATTGGCTGAGTTAAAACTTACATTTTGTACCCCTCTCAGCAACAGGCTTTCCCGCCTGTTGCACAAAGAGTTAAATAGATTGCTGATATTTTTCCAGCAACTCCGGGATGTAATCGTAGCCGTCAACACCGATCGCCGGAATGATATTCGCTCGACTTTTCGCCAAAGATTCTTTAAAAGATTCCGCCCCCATTTGACCGCGCAAAATTGTCAACAAACCCGCCGATTGACGCCACTCCATCGCACCAATTTGTTCCAAAGTATACATCCCCAAACTGCCCGCAAATATCGCTTTTTCTAGTGAGTTGATTCTGTAATAAGCTTGAGCCAGGTAAGCCAAATTCAGACCTTGCAAATATAAGTCGCCCGAAAATTGGGCAGCTTGCCAACCTTTTACCAAATATTCGATCGCAGCTTCAGCATTTTCCAGGGCGATTTTAGCAATGCCAAGACTGCTGGAACAAAAAGCTTGACTTTGGCGATCGCCCAATTTTTCCGATAGCAACAAACCTTGTTCCAAATAACCGATCGCACTCTCGTAAACCTCCGGTTCAACCTCCTCCAACTGCCGCGCTTGAAACACTTCACTGTAACCCAAATTAGCCAGAGCATTTGCCTCGCCTTGTCGCTCTCCCGCTTGTCGTGCCATAATTAAAGCCCGCTGGCTGTAATTAATCGCTTCCTGATAATTTTTTTGAGCAACATAGTTGCGGCTGATGTGATTGAGATTGGCAACTTCGCAAGCTTTGTCTCCTTCGGTACGGGCAATTTCCAGCGCTTGCTTGTGCAGCAAGAGCGATCGCTCGTAGGCCCCAGCCGCCTGCATCGAATAACCCAAAAGCGTCAGAATCCGAGCTTTCGCTTGAGTGCCTTCAACTCGCCGCAGCGGTTCGTCTAAATAATCCAAAGTATGCCGCAGGGCTTTACCATCAAACGAAGCAAAAATTCCCCCGTAAAGCGGAAAATATTCTCGCTGAGAAAAAGCGCGCAAAATTTGCAAAGTTACTTGAAAACAAGCATTTGCCAACTGCTCGCCGCTCTTGGTAGAATTATTAAACCCACTAGCTAGCTGACTCCAAATTACCGCAAAAGTAATGTAAGTAGAAATTGAAGCTTTTGTTGATACTTTGGAATCGTAAACTTGCTTGTCAAACCAGGTCGCCAACGCCCGCTGCAAGCACTGCAAAATAATCGCCGCTTCCACCAATATGCCTAAATCTAAATTCGATTGCTGGGCTGCGAATTGAACTACAGATTCACCGAGCGCAATAGTATTCAAAAGAGCCTGGGGAAAGGGACTGTTAACTTTTTTTGCCCAAAAAGCCCAAGGCCCATTTTGCTCGGGACTACCAGCAAATCCTAGCTGCTGCGGCTGATAAATCCAGCCCACAAGTTCCGGTTCCAAACGCTGCCAAGATTCTAAACCTTTAGCAATACCAGCAGTGATTTGCTGCAAATCTTGTTCGGTTTCAGGATTGGCAGTTTGCAGCATTTGTTGGTGCAGAGATTTGGCCAATTGCTGCAATTGAGCTAGAGTCAGCGGATGTTCTTTATTCGGATCGATTACTTGCAATAATGCCAGGAGGCGGGCGTTAGATTCGGCAGTAACGATTTGTTGGATTGAAGATGCAATTGCGCGATCGACGCGGTTATCTTTCTGCCAGCGTTCCCATTCTCCTTGGATGGTTTTGAGAGCTCGGAGGGTGCGATTTGCCTTTGCTTGTTTGATTTCGTCTTTTTCATTTCTGACTTGATTTTCGGCGGCATCAAGGCGTTCGCCGAAACAGCGTTCAAAGATTTCGCCAGTACCGGTACTAATGTCTTGCACCAGCATTTGATAAACTTGTTCTTTGGAGCGAATTTGACCTTTGAGGGTGATTTCGACAATTTTGTCGATTAGGGCTAGGTAGCGATCGCGCAATGAGGTAGATTCAGGCATAAGTTATTTTTAGTTAATAAATTTTTATGGACAGTGCTTGCAGCTTGCACCATTTCATGCTGCTACTTAATTTTACAGCTCATCTGGATTAATGCCCATTGCTCGGAGTCGATCGGCTAATGGATTTGCCCGCTGACTTTCCGATTCGGCTAGCTGCTTTTCCAATTGAGCTCGCTGTCTTGGAAATGCTTCTGGAGTCCGAGCTAAATTGCCATTAACATCATACTAGCGCAGCCACAACCTCTGATGTTCCAAGAAAGAACCTTACCACAAACCAAAACTCAATTTTATTTCCAGTATCCAGAATCGAACACCTGTTAACACTTGTTCGCGGTAAAGGTTGGCAACTCAGCGAAATACTCTCAATTGGTTGTTGTATTTGCTAAAAACAAAGTAATAACGAATATTCAAAATTATCTCGTAAATCGGCCACTTAGTAGCGGTTGATTTGGTTCCGATTCGGTCAGGCTCAAATCTTCATCTTCCATACCTAGTAACAGAAATTAAATGGCGATTAAACGACTTACTGCTTTTTACCAAATGACGTAACTTTCGCGCAAGTCTCTGTCTCGGCAAACTCTCCAAACATCGACAACTAAATACCAATCGGGTCTTTTCTACCAATTGGGAGGATTGGAGTCGTAGTAGAGATTTATATAGCTGACAGAGAATACGCGCTCGGCTAGATAATTAGGGAGAAAGCAACTATCTCAAAACTTTTGTGATTGCCAGGGTGATATTGGTCAGGCAAGCCTGGGAGATTCGAGCCTTCACTTGGTAGAGCGTACATCGTCAGCAGCACTTTTGTTTGCGTTAGGCGAATCTGTTATGTACATTGTTATACAATTATCCCTGCGAGATGTTAAGGAGATTCAGGCGGTATGGTAATTCTTACATTATAACGCGATGTGATTTGTTGTGGCAGAACGTCGCTATCCTTTGTACCGGAAATTTTTGCTAAATAACGACCATCGCCCACAACTTTTCTTAATAAATATTGTTATTTTGCTCTGACGGTCGGTTTGAGATTTTTTGGGATAGTTATAACGTATTTTAGTATGTAATGTAGGTAACATTTTTAAGTGCAATCGCTCAAATTTTTGAGTTTGATGGTGCGCCGAATTCGAGCGACCAAAAAAGATGACGACTGGCAATAACAACAGGTTGACATAGATGAGGTATTTGTAGTATGGTAGGTGGAATCATTTATTGGACATCTGCCACCCAATATCTGCGACACAATTAGTTGTGGCTCTGCCGACTTTTTTGTGACTACAGAAGCCGTTTTCGGTCAACGCTTAGACGGCTACACCAGAACTCAATTAAGACTCTGTTAGTATCTTTACTGTTTAAATCTACTGATTTTGAGGGAACAAACAATGAAAGACTTAATAATGGGTTATGCAACAAATTGTAAATTCGATGATTTCTACAGATTCGTGGCCTCAACTCGTCAGCATTGCGATCCAGATAAAGTTGATATTGTTGTGTTTATTAATGCCTTAGGGGATGAGTTCGCCAAGGTAGCTCTAGAAAAAAATATCACCCTTATACCAATTGAAAATGTGTGGAAGTGGGTTACTAGCTCAAAGATCCTAAATCTTATCTATCACGCAAAGATGGTGGGACTGCTAGCTTTAATTCGACTAAGTTCAGGGTCTAACCGTACCTACTTAGAGGAGGATTATAGGAGTACAGTTGCCAATTGGATTCATCCACTAGCAGGTCGGTGGATTACTTACCATACATTCCTTAAGGTTAATTCCAGTTATCGAATGGTTATGACTTCAGATGTGCGTGATGTTGTTTTCCAAGCTTCTCCCTTCGATGACTTAGACTCTAGTAAGCTTCACGTTTTTGAAGAAGCAGGTATTTATTTTGGGCCGCCCACTCCAGAAAATGTAGATAGTGAATGGGTGAATGCTGTTTATGGAAAAACAACTCTTGAAAAACTGTTGGGAAAACCTATACTCTGTGCAGGGACAGTATTAGGAGGAAACCATCTCATGATGCAATTAATTGAATTAATGGTGGTGGAGGCTGAACGCCATCGTCGTAAGCCTCTAGATCAAGCAATGTTCAATAAGGTGATTAACTTTGAATTTCCCAGTAACCAAACTGTGAAACATAATTTGAAGAGTGGTGCAGTCCTCACACTGTGTGGAGATTATGAGGGAGTTTGGGAAATTCACGATGACAAAGTGATGGTTGACGATCGCCTTGTTCCTGTTATACATATGTACGATCGCGATTCTCGGACTAAGGAATTATTTCTCAGCAAGATTCCAAGTCCGCAGAAGTAACCTGTAACCGGATTTGTTTAGGAATTATCTAACTGGCTTACCTTAATCGGACTCGGCGATTTTCTCAAGTCTTGGTTTAAAACCCGTGAACGGTTACATCCGTGGTGTTCTAGTCGATGAAATTCTGTAATCGCTTCGGAAGTTGAGTTAAACTTCCCCGTGGGGGGAAGTTGAGCTTAAACAGGGAAACTTTAAGAACATTCCGCTTTCGTTTTTCTTTAACCCCTTGGTTTTACACTAGAAATCCTGCCTTCTCTCAGACTTGGCGACGGCACACCATTCTTGAAATAACACCACGCTCAATCGTCCTCCACTTCCGGCCTCACGAAAGTAAAAGCCTGACATTGTTCATCAAACGCACGGATTTGTTGGCAAATATCCGGGTCGGGTTGGCTAATGTACATATTCCTATAATCAGCGCCGATTCTGTCAGAATTTCACTCTAAATTCCACCTTGTCAACAACCACTAGCTGCGGCACAACAGTTTTAGCCTTTGCACGGATTTTATTCAAAGCAGAGGCTGCACTACTACGCACATTTAGATTGGAGTCTTTCAGCAAGACAATTAGCTGCGGCAGTGCAGTTTAAGCTTTTGCACGGATTTTATTCAAAGCAGAGGCTGTACTGCTACTCACATTTGAATTGGAGTCTTTCAGCAAGACAATTAGCTGCGGCAGTGCAGTTTTAGCTTCTGCACCGAAACTTCCCAAAGCATTGGCTGCACTACTACGCACAGTTACATCTGAGTCTTGAAGCAGGGAAATTAGCTGCGGCACAGCAGTTTTAGCTTCTGCACGCATCCTTGCCAAAGCATACTCTGCACGGCTACGCACATTTGCATCGGAGTCTTTCAGCAACAGAATTAGCTGCGGCACAACAGTTTTAGCTTCTGCACCCATCCTTCCCAAAGCATTGGCTGCACGGCTACGCACATTTGCATCGGAGTCTTTCAGCAACAGAATTAACTGCGGCACAGCAGTTTTAGCTTCTGCACCCATCCTTCCCAAAGCATAGTCAGCACGGCTACGCACAGTTGCATCTGAGTCTTTCAGCAACAGAATTAGCTGCGGCACAGCAGTTTTAGCTTCTGCACCAACCGACACATCTGAGTCTTTCAAGGTTTTGACAAAGGCAGGAATAGCAGGAAGAGCAATTTGTCTTAGAACCTCAGCAGCACTTTGGCCGACTGACAAATTCTGATCGTGCAAAGCTTCCATCCAATCAGGGATGGCTGGTTCACCTATTTTTCGTAACAGCTTAATAGCTGGATCAAGTGCCGTTTCATCGTTACTCTTTAACTTCTCGGTGAGGGAGGGAATCTCTTTGGGATTAGCTGTGGGTTCGTCCTTAATTCCAGCCGCAGCATTGCGAGTCAACAGCAAAGGGGATGTGAAAGATAGAAACGACAGGGCAATTACGGCAACTAATCTTTGTCGGTAGTGCTTCGTCATGGGCCAGAATCCTTGTATTTGATGAGCCGTCTCAGCTATTTGAATAATTGTGTATACATTCTCATCAAACTGTTTCAGGACTCCGGGCGATCTAAATTTGTGCTTGTCTGTGGTGAAATCGATCGCCCTAAATACTTTAAAAAGCGCCACTTTAAGAGCATTCCGCAGTCTAAGGCATAATTATAGGACTCCTTGCAGGAGTCGTAATTTTTTTACTCCACCCCAACCCTCCCCGAATCCGCTCGCTCAGGAGTAAGAAATTCACAAATGATGCGAGGATTGCTATAGATATCTTATATTCGTTCTATGATGTGTTTATGATTTCCGAACCCCTTACCCTCTCAACAAGCAATCCTGTTTTAGCAGCCAAAGGATTAACTCGTCGTTTTGGTGGTTTAATTGCTGTAAACAACGTATCTTTTACAGTTGAAAAACACGAAATTTTTGGATTGATCGGCCCTAACGGCGCGGGCAAGACAACTCTATTTAATCTAATGACTGGACTGATACCTGCTTCTAGCGGCAACCTGATTTATCAAAATGAAAATATTTCCCAATTGAAGCCTTATCAAATTGCTAATAAAGGTATTGCCAGAACTTTTCAAAATATCCGGTTGTTTGGGGAACTTTCTGCCCTAGAAAATGTCGCGATCGCCCGACACATCCACAGTCGATCGGGCAATCCAGTTTTATCGGTGCTGGCTGGGATTTTCGGCTTGCCAGCATCTAACGCAATGGAACGCAAAACCCAGCGAAAAGCCTTAGAATTGTTGGATTTAGTCGGATTGGGCGATCGCGCGGGCGAACAAGCCAAAAACTTGGCCTACGGCGACCAGAGGCGCTTAGAAATTGCCCGCGCTTTAGCCTTAGAACCGCAAATACTCTTGTTAGATGAACCTGCCGCAGGGATGAATCCCAGTGAAAAGCACAAATTAAGCGAATTTATCCGAGAAGTACGCCAACAATTCAATTTAACTGTAATATTGATCGAGCATCATGTACCGCTAGTTATGGGGTTGTGCGATCGAATTGCCGTCTTGCATTTCGGTCAGCTTATTGCTTTGGGAGAACCTGCTGTTGTGAGGAATGACCCAGCGGTAATTGAGGCTTATTTGGGAGATGAAACGTAGAAATTGTAAATGTTTCCCCGGCTCTGGCGGGGAACGAGTAAAATTAATAGTTAGCCTTAAATGAATCTTCCAGCCCTCTTAAGAGGAATTCAGCTATGAGCCAGGTTTCAACCCCTGGAGGACTGCTGGAAAATAGACAGTTTGGTCATCAAAAATCAAGTCACAAAAAATGCAACATATCCCACCCAAAACAACCCAAAACATCCTCTTAGAACTCAAAAATGTTTCTGTAAGTTATGGGGGGATTCAAGCCATACAAAATATTAATCTCACGATTAATGCAGGCGAGGTTGTCAGTCTCATCGGTGCCAACGGTGCGGGCAAAAGTACCACCCTGAGAGCGATTTCTAAAATAGTTAATTTGCGGCAAGGACAAATTCTTTATAGCGGGCGCGATATTAGCCGACGCCAAGCTCACGAAGTTGTGAAATTGGGAATCGCCCACAGTCCAGAAGGGCGGCGGGTTTTGGCGCAGCAAACGGTGTTGACTAACTTGGAATTGGGGGCCTATATTCGATCGGACTCGGCGGCAGTAAAAGCCGATTTAGAGCGCCAATTTGAGATATTTCCGCGCCTAGCAGAAAGGCGCCGCCAGCTAGCAGGGACTCTCAGCGGCGGGGAACAGCAAATGCTGGCGATCGCCCGCGCTCTGATGAGTCGCCCGAAGCTGCTATTATTAGACGAACCCAGTTTAGGCTTAGCACCTGCGATCGTCAAAGAAATTTTTGCAATTATTCAAAACCTCCGCTCCACAGGCGTTACAATCCTCTTAGTCGAGCAAAACGCCAGTTTAGCACTGCAAATTGCCGATCGGGGTTACGTGCTAGAAGCTGGTAATATTACTCTCACAGGTATTGGAGCGGATTTGCTAAACGACGAGCGAGTCAGGAGCGCATATTTAGGATGACTTGGTTAATTTTAGGACTCTTGACCGCTTTCTTTGAAGCCGTCAAAGATGTTTTTGGCAAACAAAACCTCAAAAAAAGTGACGAATATGTCGTCGCTTGGTCTCTCTCATTTTTTTCAGTCATCTTTTTGATTCCCTGGGTATTTTCTACAGGAATTCCGGCATTAAACTCTCAATTTTGGATCGCCCTATTAATCGGAGGTAGCATCAACGCTGTCACAGCTCTCCTCTACATCAAAGCCATCAAATTATCAGATTTATCCCTGACATTACCGATGGTAGCTTTGACACCCTTATTTATGTTGCTAACTTCACCGATAATGGTCGGTGAATATCCCAAAATTTTTGATTATATTGGCATTTTACTAATCGTAGCCGGGTCTTATTTATTAAATATCAAAGAGAAATATAAAGGATATTTAGCCCCATTCAAAGCACTGCTGGACGAGCCAGGCCCAAAATTGATGTTAATCGTCGCATTTCTATGGAGTATTGCCGCCAATTGTGACAAAATAGGAGTTACAAATTCCTACCCTATTTTTTGGGTATTCTCTTTGTTTGGTACAATGAGTGTTTTGCTACTGCCAGTTTTATTGCACAAAACCCCAAATCCAGGGCGACAAATTATCAAACACTTACCCATGCTAGCTGCTATGGGGTTTATCAATGCTACTGGAATAATTTTTCAAATGCAAGCTTTGACATTAACTTTCGTAGTGCGAGTGATCGCGCTTAAGCGTACTAGCGTGTTAATGGGTGTATTGTTCGGTCATTTCATTTTTAAGGAAAAAGATATTCAAGAAAGATTATTAGGGGCCGGAATCATGATTTTGGGAGTTTTATTTATCAGTTTATAGGTTGAGATTTCCGGGACTTTAACGCTCATTCTCCTCCCGAATGTAGGGGCGGTGCCCCCGTGCCCGCCCTCTCTCGGTTGGGCGGGGATGTCTGGGTGGGAAACAAGCCCTAGCCTCTATTGATGTATAAGTCATGTTATACTCAAGGCGATCGCACTTTCTCTCACTATTTATTAAAATAAAAAAAATTAATGCACAAAATAGCCACCACACCCGGAGGTTGGAACCCTCAATCCGAAGGAGTAATTTTTATTCAGCAAACCCCAGCACCAATAGTCTTTATTAGTGCTGCTGACACCGACATTCAAACTCTCGCAGCCGCCGCATCCAAAATGCCGGCAGCATTCCCCACAGTGCGTGCAGTAAACCTGCTTCAATTACAGCAACAACTAACAATTGATACTTATGCCGAGGAAGTTTTAGAACGCGCAGAGGTCATAATCTTAAGACTGTTAGGAGGGCGTTCTTATTGGTCTTACGGGTTAGAAATCCTGCGAGAAACTGTGCAGAAAACTAACGCCTCACTGATTGTAATGCCGGGAGAAGACAGTCCCGACCCCGATTTAATCAGCCATTCCAATGTATCGCTGTCAGCAGTCAATCAACTTTGGCGCTATTTCACAGAAGGCGGAGTCCAAAACTTTGTTAATGCACTAAAATTTGCCGCCGATACTTGTTTGAAAACTGCTTATAATCCGCCTCTACCTCAAACAGTTTCCCGCGTCGGAATTTATGATTGGAAAAAGCCAATTGACTCGTCCCCAACTTGCGGACACGGGGACATTACTTCTAAATCTAAAGTAGGAATTTTATTTTATAGGGCTCATTATTTATCAGGAAACTTAGCACCAATTGATGCACTTTGTCAAGCTCTATCAGAGCGAAACTTAGTACCAGTTCCCGTCTTTGTGTCTTCTCTGCGGGAACCAGATTTGCAAATAGAATTGCTGGAATATTTCCAGCCAAAAGAATCAGAACCAGTTCAATTATTGCTAAACACCACAAGTTTTGCAGTCTCGGGTTTCAGCAGTCAAGAACCGGCACAAAACAGCTTAAAATCCTTAGACGTTCCCGTATTGCAAGCAATCTTCAGCGGTGGTGGTTTGGAACAGTGGGAAACGGAACTTCAGGGACTTTCGCCCCGCGATGTGGCGATGAATGTAGCATTGCCGGAAGTAGACGGAAAAATCATTACTAGGGCTGTTTCTTTTAAAGCCGTACAGACTTGGAACAGCGAATTAGAAACAGATGTAGTAGGCTATGTAGCAGCGGGCGATCGCATTCAATTTGTAGCAGATTTAACCGCGAATTGGGTGAAAATGAAACAAACCCCACCCGCCAACAGACGCATCGCCATAATTTTAGCAAATTACCCCACCCGCAACGCCCGCTTAGCCAACGGTGTCGGCTTAGATACGCCCGCTAGCTGTGTCGAAATCCTCAAAGCTATGCAGCAAGCTGGCTATCAAATTGAAAACATCCCCGCTAGTGGCAACCACTTAATTGAACTCCTGACTTCAGGTGTGACAAATGACCCGGAAGGACGCGAATTGCGGCCTGTTCATCAATCTTTGGATTTGGTCGAATATGAAGAATATTTTGCTACTTTGCCGCAGGAAGTGCAAGATGGGATTTGTAAAAGATGGGGGCTTCCGGGAAGCTATACACAAGATTTTATAAGTAACAGTACGTCTTTTCCGATTCCGGGGATTCAGTTCGGTAATGTATTTGTAGGAATTCAACCATCGCGGGGATACGAACTTGACCCCGCGTTAAATTATCACGCACCGGATTTAGAACCAACTCACAATTATCTAGCTTACTATTACTGGCTGCGAGAAAAGTTTGGAATTGACGCTATAATTCATGCCGGAAAACACGGCAATTTAGAATGGCTTCCCGGTAAAAGTATAGCATTATCTCACAAATGTTATCCAGAAGTAGCATTAGGCGCGATGCCGAATTTTTATCCCTTCATTGTCAACGATCCGGGGGAAGGTTCCCAAGCAAAAAGACGATCGCAAGCTGTGATTATCGACCACCTGACACCGCCGATGACTCGCGCCGAACTCTACGGGCCTTTGCAGCAGTTGGAAACCTTAATTGATGAGTATTGCGAAGCCCAAAGTTTAGATCCGTCCAGAGTGCCCATGATTCGCGAGCGCATTCTCGCCCTCACCAACAAAGAAAACTTAGATAAAGACTTAGGAATACAACTAAATAAATCGGAATTCACCGAATTTATCACCCGCACAGACGGCTATCTTTGCGAACTCAAAGAATCCCAAATTCGCGACGGATTGCACATTTTCGGTCAGTGTCCCGAAGGTAGACAGTTGAGAGATTTGATAATTGCGATCGCCCGTCATCCCACCAACGGGCGATCGGGCATAACCCGCGCCCTAGCAGAAGACTCAGGCTACGATTTCGACCCCTTAACCTGCGATCCAACCTCGATAATTCAGCACCGCACAGCAGGCGATTTAACAGCAGAACTCGAAGACAAAGCCGCTGAATTAGTAGATAACTTAATCGAAAATATCCGCGTTAATCCGCGTTCATCTGCGGTTGAAAATATCCAACTAGGAGAAGCAAGCAAACAAGAATTAGACTGGATCAGTAACTATCTTTTACCTTCACTCCTCCAAACAAACCAAGAAATTACCAACCTTTTGCGCGGACTAGATGGGCGGCACATACCCAGCGGCGCATCTGGCGCCCCCACTCGCGGACGGCCAGATGTATTGCCCACAGGTCGCAATTTTTACTCAGTAGATATCCGCGCCATTCCCACAGAAACCGCCTGGAGAGTTGGCAGAGTTGCTGCTGAAACTTTAATCGAAAGATACACCCAAGAAAATGGCGAATATCCGAAAACTTTGGGTTTGTCAGTGTGGGGAACATCCACCATGCGGACGGGGGGAGACGACATCGCCGAAGCCTTGGCGCTGATAGGAGTTCAACCAGTTTGGGATGGCCCTTCGCGCCGGGTTGTAGATTTTGAAATCTTGCCAGTTTCTGTTTTGGGGCGGCCGCGCGTTGATGTTACTTTGCGAATTTCTGGCTTTTTTCGCGATGCTTTTTTTAATTTAATTGATTTGTTTGATAGTGCGGTAAAAGCTGTGGCAGATTTAGACGAATCGGCAGAAAATAATCCTTTAGCAGCACAAGTTCAAGCAGAGATTCAGTATTGGGAATCTAGAGGTTTGAGTCAGGAAGAGGCGCAAGGGCGATCGCAATTTCGAGTCTTTGGCTCAAAACCAGGTGCTTACGGCGCAGGACTTCAAGGCATAATTGAAGCTCAAAACTGGACAGACGACAGCGATTTAGCAAAAGCTTACATTAATTGGAGCAGTTACGCCTATACCTCCTCTAGTTCCTCAAATTTGCCGGGAGATTTAGCAGTAGTTAATCAGAGTGAATGGGGATGTTCTGCACCCGAAGCATTTGAACAACGCCTCGGTCAAATGCAAATAGTTCTGCAAAACCAAGACAACCGCGAACACGACATCCTCGACTCGGATGATTATTATCAATTCCAAGGGGGAATGACCGCCGCCATTCGCAATTTGCAAGGCAAAAATCCTGAAACTTATTTCGGCGACAACTCAATTCCTGAGAATCCGAAAGTGCGGCAACTGCGGGAAGAAATTGCGCGGGTTTATCGCAGCAGGGCTGTGAATCCCAAATGGATAGAAGGTGCGATTCGACACGGTTATAAAGGTGCTTTTGAAATTGCAGCAACTGTTGATTTTTTGTTTGCTTACGATGCTACGGCAAATTGTGTAGAGGATTTTATGTATGAAGGAATCGCAGAGGCTTACATTTTTGATGAAAAAGTGCAGACATTTATTCAAGAAAACAATCCTTGGGCAATGCGAGATATGGCGGAAAGATTGCTAGAAGCTCGTCAGCGGGGGTTATGGCAGAGTGCGAAGCAGGATACATTGGATAAATTGAGAGCGATCGCCCTGCAAGCCGAAGCAGTCATCGAATCCCATACATAAATACTCAAAAGTCACCATCGCGGCAGCAGACCAATGGCGGCTTGCGGTAATATCTAGTAATGTTTTGCCCACGGTGAAAGCTGTATGATTCGCCGCTACATTGCTAGCCTCAGTACCAGCATCTTAAAACGTACCTGCGCCGCTGCTGCCGTGCTCGCGCTAACAGTCGGATGCTCGCCTCCCAAGCCGCCCAACACCGCAGCGGCTTCTGGTTCGAGTGAATCCCCTGTCCTAGCGCAGTCGTCAACGCCTCTGTTAGCTAAAAACGCCAACCAAACCCAAAAATCCCTCAGCGTTTCTTCATGCCCCCAAAACGATGGCTTCACGGAGGCAGTTAACTTTGCCACCCAAGCTTCTAATTTGGCTCAATCAGCCAATTCAAAACAAGACTGGGACGAAGTAGCCGCCCTGTGGGTGCAGGCCGTCGCTTGGATGCAAGCGGTTCCCCCAGGCAGTCCCAGACGGGCGTTTGCTGAGAAAAAAGTAATCGAGTACATGAGAAACCTGGTTTATTCCCAGCAGCAAGCGGGCGCAACCAGATCGCAAGCCAGTACAGTCAGCTTCAGCAGCGATTTGCTCAACGAACAACTAGAACTTTACCTATCCTACGTTGCTGCGGTCGGCCCGCCAGATGTTTTGATTGTCGGCAGTTCCCGGGCATTGCAAGGCGTCGATCCCAAACAGCTAAAACAATCTTTGGCCCAAAGGGGCCGTCCCGGCTTAAAAGTATTTAACTTTTCAGTCAACGGCGCAACTGCACAAGTAGTTGACTTTCAACTGCGGCGGCTTTTGAAGCCGGGTCATTTGCCTCAAATGATTGTCTGGGCGGATGGTGTGCGCGGATTTAACAGCGGCCGGGACGATCGCACTTTTAATTCGATCGTCGATTCTGAAGGCAGCCAACTTTTAGCTGCAGGCGTTCGCCCCGAACTCCAGTCCGATGAACCGAATGTGATTCCGCTGTGTTACAGATTCCCGCAGCCCTGCGCTAACAACACTTTCCGCAAAGCATTGGCATCTGTCGATCGACCGTCCAGTGGAACGGGCATCTGGCCCGTTGCTGAGAATGCTGCAAGATATGAGTTAAAACCGATCGCAGCGGATGGAGGAAGCCAAAAAGCACAATTGATTCCAGTCTCGTGGCGGACAACAGTAGCAATGAGGCAAGTTAGCGAATTGGCAGATTCGATCGACTCCAACGGATTCATGGCTATGTCGGGCACTTACAACCCCAACACTTATTATCGAGAACGCGCTTACGTTTCAGGCCAGTACGATCGCGACTACGAAGACTTCAACCTCGGAGGCAAACAAGCAACAGCTTTTAATTCCGTTGTAGCATTTACCAAAGCTCGCAAAATTCCCCTGATTTTCGTCAATTTGCCCCTCACCGACGACTACTTAGACGGGACTCGCCTGTGGGCAGAACAGCAGTTTCGGCAGCGAATGCAGCAACTCTCGCGGCAAAAAGGCTTCGCTTTCCGCGACTTGTCGCAGCGGTGGCCGGGCCGCAACGACTATTTTTTTGACCCCAGCCACCTCAACCGCTTTGGGGCGATCGCAGTTTCTCGCCTACTCGCGGCAGATTCCAGCATTATCTGGCCGCGGCCCAAATCCAGCCGCAGCGACGGGTGAAGGAAGAAGGAAGAAGGAAGAAGGAAGATGTAGAAATGCAGTCATAATAATATTTCTTATTCCCGGCTTTCTTTTTACCAGGCAGATCCTGGTAACGCAGATCCACAGGCTCTGCCTCGCAATGCTCAAAAATAGTTTAAAATCTAACCTGATGTCCAAAACCAATTTGTGCGATCGAACATTTTAAGATATTTCACTCAGCCTAAAATCTAACAATCAAAAATCCAAAATCCATAGATTGTGAGGTCACTCTAAAATCTAACAATCCCAAATCCCAAATCTAAAATCTAAAATCGATAGATTGTGATCTCACTCTAAAATCTAACAATCCCAAATCCCAAATCTAAAATCGATAGGTTGTGCAACTAAAACAAGTAATTATCGCCCACAAAGCCAGAGATACGCTTAGCCAGCGGTGGGCAGAACAGTGTGCCCGCCAATTAGAAAGTCGCGGGTGTCAGGTTTTAATGGGGCCCAGTGGCCCGAAAGATAACCCGTATCCGGTGTTTTTAGCTTCTAGTAACAGCCCAATTGATTTAGCGGTAGTGCTGGGGGGCGACGGTACGGCCCTAGCTGCTGCGCGGAATTTGGCGGCTGATGGCATCCCGATTTTGGCAGCGAATGTGGGGGGACATCTGGGGTTTTTAACCGAGTCTTTTGAGGATTTCCAAAATACTGAGGAGATTTGGGACAGACTTTCGGAAGATAGGTATGCTGTGCAGAAGCGGATGATGTTGCAGTCAACAGTTTTTGAGGGAAACAGAAGCAATCTCGAACCCCAAAGCGATCGATTTTTGGCACTAAATGAAATGTGTGTCAAACCTGCTTCAGCCGATCGAATGCCGAGCTGTATTCTAGAAATGGAAGTTGACGGCGAAGTAGTCGATCAGTATCAAGGCGACGGTTTAATTGTGGCAACTCCCACCGGTTCGACTTGCTACACCGCATCTGCCAACGGGCCGATTATGCACTCGGGAATGGAGGCGATCGCAGTTACTCCGATTTGCCCTTTGAGTTTATCCAGTCGGGCGATCGTCCTCCCGCCCGGTTCAGTCGTCAGCATTTGGCCTTTAGCAGATTACGAACTCAGTACCAAACTCTGGACAGACGGCATTTTGGGTACTGCAATTTGGCCAGGACAGCGCGTAGACGTGCGGAGGGCAGACTGCGAAGCCCAGTTTATCATTTTGCGGGAAAACTATTCTTATTTCAACACTTTGAGGGAAAAACTTCACTGGGCAGGAGCCAGAATTCGCTACAGCAACAATCACCGCAATTAATCCGAATCATCCACCATGAAACTGCCTTAACCCCTAGGACACGTAAGCGTGAAAAAACTTGTTAAATCACCAACAATCTAGATACAAAAACCGCCATCAGCCAACCCATAATCTCTGTACTTTGTTAAGATCGCTCAATATCTTGACAAACAGCCTGATCTATGCAGATTTTCAAAAAATCAACCCGACCTTTCAACCCTCAAGATACATATCCCTGTCCCGTGTGCCGCACCGGTCAAATTTCCACCCTAGCGCTGATGGACGCCCTAGCTTGCAACTTCTGCCAGCACATTTATACCGCAAGCGTTGAAAGACAATCGCTCCAAATGGCCGATCGCCAACCGCCCGTAACTTGGCACTGGAACGGCAAACAGTGGATAGGAGCACACCTCGAAGGTGTAGAATTCGGATGGCCCTACTTTGCAGCGGCTATTGGTCTAATTTTCCTTCCCACTACTTTGCTGGGACTTTCAGCTTACTATTTTCCCCCGGTTCCCGGCAGCCGGTTGTCCTGGCTGCCCCTAGCTTGGACAGGCTTAGCTTTTTTGTCGCATTTAGGCATCGTGCTGTGGTTGGTAGGTGAATTTTATCAATTCCCGGTGGTCACTTACTTCAGAGCTTGGGGGCGCAGGATAAGCCGGCGCTAGCTTAAATGCTCTCTAACAGCCGATCGCCCTCGGACGGTGCACCGACATCGATCCAGGTAAAATTAGAGGCGATCGCAAAACTCTCGCCCAAATCCGCACTTAAGCAGCTATAATCGTTAGCTATTCTAAATAGTCAGATACAAACGCATTGCGATTTGTGAGGAGACGAATGAACATACTTGGAATCTCGGCGTATTACCACGACAGCGCCGCAGCCTTAATTCGCGACGGAGAAATTATAGCGGCAGCGCAGGAAGAAAGATTTTCCCGCAAAAAACACGACGCCAGATTTCCCAAGAATGCGATCGCTTATTGCTTGAAAGAAGCGAAAATAGATTTGCGGGAACTCGATCACATAGTCTTTTACGACAAACCTTTAGTCAAATTCGAGCGCCTTCTCGAAACCTATTTAGCCTACGCGCCCCAAGGTTTTCGCTCTTTCGTAACAGCCATGCCGATATGGCTCAAAGAAAAGCTTTACCTCAAAACCATGCTCAAAAAAGATCTGGCAGCAATAGCAAACTGCAAAACGAATAAACTGCCATCTCTGCTATTTACCGAACACCACCAATCGCACGCAGCATCGGCATTTTTTCCCAGCCCCTTTGAAAAAGCAGCCGTTTTGTGCATCGACGGCGTGGGCGAGTGGGCCACAACCTCGGTTTGGTTGGGAGACGGGAACCAACTGACACCTCAGTGGGAAATCGATTTTCCCCACTCCTTGGGTTTGCTTTATTCAGCTTTCACCTATTACACCGGCTTCAAAGTCAACTCTGGCGAATACAAACTCATGGGTTTAGCTCCTTACGGCGAACCCAAGTATGTAGACAAAATTCTCAACTATTTAATCGACCTCAAAGATGACGGAACTTTCCGTTTGAACATGGATTATTTCAACTATACGGTTGGCTTAACCATGACAAACAAGAAGTTTGACGAACTGTTTGAAGGGCCGCCGCGTCAAGCTGAAGGAAAATTGACTCAGCGAGAAATGGACATTGCAGCTTCCATTCAAGTTGTTACCGAAGAAGTAGTTTTACGGCTTTGCAGAACAGTTAAAAAAGAATTGAATGTCGATTATCTTTGTCTTGCCGGCGGCGTTGCTCTCAACTGCGTTGCTAATGGTAGACTCTTGCGGGAAGGTATTTTCAAAGATATTTGGATTCAGCCGGCGGCGGGAGATGCTGGGGGTGCTTTGGGCGCGGCTTTGGCGATTTGGTACCAGTATTGCGAACAAACTCGCACTGTGAGCGCCAACTCGACAGCAAATAGTATAGAATCCCTCAAAACTGAACTTGTCACTGCAAACGCAGCGGTTGAGGAGAGGACTGAAGTTCTCACTGCAAACCAAGCGGTAGCAACTGTGGCGAAGTCTGTTGCTCATTTAACTTGTCACGATCAAATGCGCGGCTCTTATTTGGGGCCGAGATTTACTGACGCAGAAATTCTCGAATATTTGGATGCTGTAAAAGCCAGCTATCACCGATTGGACGATGCCGAATTAATGCCGCAGTTGGCTGAGATTTTGGAACAGGGAAATGTGGTGGGATGGTTCCAAGGGCGGATGGAATTTGGGCCGCGGGCTCTGGGCGGTCGATCGATCGTGGGCGATCCCCGCAGTGCTAAAATGCAGTCCGTGATGAACCTGAAAATTAAATATCGGGAATCATTTCGACCTTTTGCTCCGTCAATCTTAGCCGAACGAGTTGCCGATTATTTCGAGATTGACCATTCTAGCCCTTATATGCTATTAGTAGCACCTGTCAAAGCCAGTCTCCGTATTCCGATGACTCCCGAACAAGAGCAGTTGTTTGGCATTGAAAAGCTCAACATTCCGCGCTCGGAGATTCCGGCTGTCACCCACGTCGATTACTCGGCTCGCATTCAAACTGTTCACAAAGAAACTAATCCTCGGTACTATGACTTAATCAGCCATTTTGAAGAGCGATCGGGCTGTTCTATTGTAGTAAATACTTCTTTCAACGTCCGAGGCGAACCGATTGTTTGTACTCCAGAGGATGCTTACCGCTGTTTCATGCGAACCGAAATGGACTATCTGGTTTTGGAAAATTACTTGCTTCCCAAGTCCGAACAAATTCCTTGGAAACAAGATGATGCTTGGAAAAATGAATTTGAACTAGATTAATTATTAGTCAGTGGGCAGTGGGCAGTTGTGAGTTGTTAGATGGCAATTGTCATTCTTCCTTCTTCCCTCTTCCTTCTTCCCTCTTCCTTCTTCCCTCTTCCTTCTTCCCTCTTCCTTCTTCCCCATGAGCGACGAAATTAAAAAACTCGACAAAAAAGGCTTGCGCGATTTCGGGCTGCTAATTGGTGGCTTGATTGCAGTGCTGTTCGGTTTAGCAGTACCTTTACTGAGGCGACATTCTCTACCTTGGTGGCCTTGGGCAATCGGCGCAGTCCTAATCGTGCTAGCATTGGTGGCGCCGAAATCGCTGAATCCCGTTTATCACGCGTGGATGCGCTTTGGACTTATTCTTAACAAAATCGAAACGCCGATCGTCCTAGGGATAGTTTTTTACCTGATAATTTGGCCGATGGGAGTTATTAAAAGCCTGTTGGGCGAAGATGCCATGCGGCGAAAACTAAATCCGAAAATGGATACTTACCGCGTCCCAAGTAAAGCAAGAACAAAAGTTAGTATGGAGCGTCCTTTCTAAGTGTTTGAATCAACATTAGACTTTCTCAAAGATTTGTGGGCGTTTATGAGAGAACGCCAAAAGTATTGGCTGTTGCCGTTAATTGTGACTTTAGTCTTTTTGGGAGCTTTGATTGTATTGAGTCACGGTTCTGTGATTGCTCCGTTTATTTACACCCTGTTTTGAAAGAATGAGCAAGTTGAAAAATTTGGGTGTCAATTTAGGTTTGACACTCGGCGGTTTATTTATGGGGGTGGTAATTGGTGAAGTTGGGTTGCGAGTTGCTAGAGTTGAGGGATATCCAAAAATAGGAGATTTCGTAGAGTCGGCGCCAACTCGTTTCCACACTTCCGATCCAAATTTGGGCTGGAAGCTGAAACCGGGTGCGTCGGGGGAGTGGAATGGCGAAGGTGCGAGTTTTGTGCAGGTGAATAGCGAGGGTTTGCGCGATCGCGAACATACAAAAGCAAAACCTCCAAATACTTTGCGCGTGGCGGTTTTGGGCGATTCTTTCACCGAAGCAATTCACGTACCTGTCGAACAAACTTTCTGGTCGAAATTGGAACGAAAGTTAGGCAACTGCGAGGCCGTTAAGGGACGCAAAAATGTTGAGGTTATCAATTTCGGCGTGCAGGGTTACGGTACTGCACAAGAATTAATTATGCTGCGAAAAAAAGTGTGGGATTACAGTCCTGATATTGTAATTCTTGCTTTTTTTATTGGCAATGATGTGATAAATAATTCTCCGAAACTGGAATACGATCGCTACCGACCATTTTTTGCTTATGATGCTAGCGGCAAGTTAGTACCGGATATGTCTTTTCGCAACTTGGCGCCGATCGACCGCAACGAAAGAGCAGTTTCCTTCGTAGATCGAATGCCCAGTTTTATCGTCAACAATTCGCGCATTTTGCAGGTCATTAAAAAAGTAGACTTAGAGCGGAAAAAGCGGGAGTTATCGGGGGACTTTACCACTTTAAGTACCCTGAACCTCAAGGAACCTCAAGATGCAGTTTGGCAAGAGGCTTGGAAGGTGACAGAGGGTTTGATTGTGACGATGCGGAATGAAGTCGTGCAGAAAAATGCTGATTTCTTGGTTGTGACAATCGGCGATCCGATGCAAGTTCGACCGGAGGCCGAGAGGCGAAAAAATTTTATGAGAAAGAACAACATTCAGGATTTGTTTTATCCCGATAGGCGGCTGGAAAAATTGGGCGCACGCGAGGGTTTTCGGGTACTAAATTTATCCGAACAGATCCAAGGTTACACTGAAAAATATCAAGTTTGCGCCCACGGTTTTGAGAATTCTGTACCCTGTGGGGGTCACTGGAATGAACTCGGACACCGACTGGCTAGTATCCTAATCAACCGAAATTTGTGCGAAAATTTGAAGCAATCTCTAGTCCCCAAAAAACAACCCTAAGCCGTCAAATTCAAATTTCATGAAAGATTCAACGATATTCAAAAAAAGCAAAAATATATTCATTATAATCGCGGTTAATTTGGCGATCGCCTTTATTTGTCTGGAAGCTTTATCGCTAGCTTTTTATTTTATCAACCAAAAGCAGTTTTTTTATACCAGAACTAAAGCCAAAGAAAAAGTATTAGAAGATATTGAAAGGATCGGCATTAGACTGGATGAATCTATCGTAGAAAGACTGCACCCACTTTTTGGCTATGTACTCAAGCAAGGTGCTTTCACTAATGAAAAATTAAAGTTAAAAGTCAACAAACACGGCTTTTTTTCCCTCTACGAATATCCCTTTGTTAAAACTAATAAAAATCAAGTTATTATCGGAGTATTTGGCGGTTCAGTTGCGAATAACTTTGCAGTAGATGAATACGTAACTCGTAGATTGTCTAACAAATTGAAAACTTATCCAGAATTTGCGAACAAGGAAATTATTGTTTTAAATTTTGGCAACGGTGGCTACAAACAGCCCCAACAATTATTAATTTTAAATTACTTTCTGGCTTTGGGTCAAGAGTTAGATTTAGTCATCAATATTGACGGTTTTAACGAAGTAGCACTGTCAAATTTAAATAACAAAGCCCAAGTAGAAATAGGAATGCCCAGCGTTCAGCACATACAGCCTCTGACTGGTTTAGCCAACAACAACTTGTCGCCGGAAGCTATGAGATCTATCGTGCAAATTAACGAAAATAAAAAACAGTTGAAAGCAGGTATTGACAAATTGCAAACTTGTCAGCTTGCTTTGTGTCACGCTGTTACCTCGCTACAGGTGCAACAATTAGTTAACAATTACCAGCAAGCCGTTGTCAAGTACGATAGGCAAGTCAAACAATCCAACCCAGACACGGCAAATAGCGGTATAGTATACATTCCCAAAGCAGACTTTGTTTTGCAGGATGCCGCTGCTTTTGACAAAATGGCATCAATATGGTACGAATCGTCGATCGGGATGAATCAAATTTTATCAAGTAGAAAGATTAAGTATTTTCACTTTATCCAGCCCAACCAGTATTATCCCACTAAGCGAGCGTTTACCGCCAAGGAAAACGAAATTGCGATCGACCAGAATAGCCCTTACATTGAAGGTGTGAAAAAAGGTTATCCGGTGCTATTGTCCAAAGTCGATGATTTGCAAAAAGCTGGGGTTAATGTTTTTAACGCAGTGAATATTTTAGATAATACAAAAGAGACGGTTTACAAAGATGCCTGCTGCCACTATAATTCAGTCGGAGACGAATTATTGGCAAACTATGTTTCTAGTTCCATTATTAAAGTAGTAAGAGAGTCGAAATAGAGGTTTATGAAAGATTTAAAATTTCTCAAAAAAGGACAAGAATTTCTCAAGATAACTTTGATTAATTTAGTGCTTTTACTGGTTTTCCTAGAACTTGGCTCCTTGGGATGGTATTTTGTCAAGCACAAGCAATTTTTCTATACTAGAGAAAAGACGCAAGATAAATCTGCCTTGGGAATTAATTTAGAAGGAGTGCGACTCAATGAGTCTATAGTCGAAAGATTTCATCCTTTTTTTGGGTTTATTCAGAAACCAGGGCCTGACTTTCGCCCCGGTTTTAAAAATAACAACTATGGGTTTCTCTCACCTTACGATTACCCTTTCAAAAAGACTAAAGCCAATCAATTTATTATCGGAGTTTTTGGCGGTTCTGTGGCTTCTAATTATGGAATATTTGAAGTTCAAAATAAAATTTTACCTCAATACCTCAAGCAGCTTCCGGGTTTGAAAGATAAAGAATTTGTAATTTTGTCTTTTGCTACCGGCGGCTACAAACAACCCCAGCAATTATTGATTTTAAACTATTTTTTGGCTTTAGGGCAAGAACTGGATCTGGTCGTCAATATAGATGGTTTTAATGAAGTAGCACTTTCTAACTTAAACAATAAAAATCAAGTCGATTTGGCGATGCCAAGCATTCAGCATATTTTGCCGCTGACTAGCTTGGCGAATAATAGCCTTTCTACCAAAGCAATGAAAGCCACTATTAGAATCCAAGAAAATAAAGCTAGGATTAATCAGGGCTTGGAACGTTTGCAAAACTGTTCTTTTGCTGCGTGCGATGCTTTGACTTCTGTTTACGTTCAAAATCTAGTTAATAACTATAAAACCGATGTTATTAAATTTGAAAAAGAACGGACTAAACAAAAAAAAGATGACAGTGGCAGCGTTATTTATATCAATACTAATAAGTCTGTTTTACAGGATTCAGTAGCTTTTCAAGAAATGGCTTTAAATTGGGCAAAAAGTTCAATTTTTATGCACAAAGTTCTGTCTGCTAGTAATGTGCCTTATTTTCATGTTCTTCAGCCTAATCAATACTATCAGACGAAAAGAGTGTTTGGTGAAGCGGAAAAGCAGATTGCTTTTAACAAGGATACTCCTTATGCTAAAGCTGTGCAAATTGGATATCCGGCTCTTTTCAAAAAATTTCCTAATTTAGAAAAAAATAATATCACTTTAGTGAATGCTGTCAATGTTTTTGACAAGACTAAAGAGGCTGTTTATGTAGATAGCTGCTGCCACTACAATCAAGCTGGAGAGGTGGTTTTCAGCAATTATGTAGGTCGTTCTATTCTGGAATCTTTGCGGAAAGATGCGGCTAGAAGCAAAAAGAAGTAGGTCTGAAATATCCGCGTAATGGTTGATGTAGGGTGCGCTTAGCGCACCTTACCGCTGAGTTTAAATTTTAGGTTGTTGGTTGGGTTCTAGATCGATCGCCCGCTGAGTCGATCGGCATTACCAAGATTTTATCAACTCGGTTCCCGTCCATATCGACTACTTCCACGCGCAAACCATTCCACTCAAAATGCTCGGCGGCTGTGGGAATTTTGCCCAAATTAGTAATCACAAAACCGCCCATTGTGTGGTAACTTCCTTTGTGTTCTGCTGACAATTCTTCGATTCCAAACAGCTCAAAAAAATCTTCGACTGCTAGCATTCCGTCTAACAGCCAAGAACCGTCTTCGCGCTGTACGGCTTGAGGCTCGTCTGCATCTTCAATAGAGGGAAAGTCGCCCACCAATTCGACTAAAATGTCGTTGACTGTAACCAATCCTTGAATCACCCCGTATTCGTCTACTACCAAGGCAATTTGATTGCTAGATTGTTTGAACAGTTCTAATACTTTTAAACCCCGCGTGCTTTCCGGTACAAATAACGGTCGCCGTAAAGAAGCGCTTAAATCCAGGGGTTGACCAGTTAAAGTCCGCGACAGCATATCAGTAACGTGTACTAAACCGACAACGTTGTCGAGTCCTCCCTGACACACCGGAAACCGAGAATGACCGCTGCCGAGCATTTTTTGGCGATTTTCTTCTACTGAGTCGTCGAGGTCGAGCCAGGTAAGATCGGGACGCGGGGTCATTAAGGCGCTGACTCGCCGATCGCCCAAACGAAACACTCTTTCCACCATATCTTGTTCGGCTTCTTCAAAGGTTCCGGCTTCTGTTCCTTGCTCGATTAAAACTTTAATTTCCTCTTCTGTAACTTGCGGTTCTGTCGAGGGCGATATCCTCATCAACCGCATCACTAAGTCAGTGGAATAACTTAACAGATAAACCGCAGGAGCGCCAATTTTTGAGAGCATCCGCATGGGAATGGCGACGCTTGAAGCGATCGGCTCCGGGTTGTTTAGCGCTAGCCGCTTCGGCACGAGTTCGCCGATAATTAAGGTCAGATAAGTGATGGTTAAAACTGCTACTACTGAGGCGATCGTCTGAGAGTAGGGCGCCAGGGCCGGAACCAGCCGCAACAAAGGCTCTACCCTTTTAGCAATTGTCGTTTCTCCGAAAGCGCCCGACAGAATGGCCAGCATCGTAATCCCGATTTGAACTGTCGGTAAGAACTGATTGGGGGCATTAGCCAGATCCAAGGCTACGCGCGCATTGGCTGAACCTTGGTTGGCCATCTGTTGCAGTCTCACCTTCCGTACAGAGATGATGGCCATCTCTGACATCACAAACAAGCCATTGAGGAAAATTAGCAGGAGAACAATCAGAATATCGGTACTTGGGGACATTTCTAAAATTTTCGGTAGTAACGGCGAAGCGCTCTGCCCGGTTAGTCGATTTTAGATTTTAGATTTTAGATTGACTCTGCAGCCAGTATCTGGGGGATTTCCCTAATGTCTAAAATTCTTCGATCTTCACAACTTGAGTACGTGGCAGGGTATCCGTCTTTGGGTGCAGTCACAGGAGAGGTCTGGAAGCTGCGAATCTCGATCGCAAAATCGAAATTTTTTCTAAACCTGTCACTAGATTAACGGAACTGGCTCAATCGCGATCGCAGGATCGAGATATTAAAGCAGAAATCTATCGCCAGTTCAGTTCCCAGGCGTCAACCGCAGAGCGGTACAATCATGGATGTTTGTCGTACAATCTCCTTAACAGGCAAAGGGAAAGAGCCGGAGCCGATCGGGGATTAAAATTAAAAGCGCATGACTTTCTCTTCAATAATTCGTACCCTGGGGCGATCGCCCCTAGCAACAGAACTTCTCAACAAGCTCAAACGGAATCGCTGCTTGCAATTGTCCGGCATCGCCCGTTTGCCTAAAGGTTTAGTAGCTTCCGCCCTCGCACAGCAAGAGGGGCGAAACTTATTGGCAGTAACGGCTACTTTAGAAGAAGCCGGTCGCTGGGTGGCTTCTTTAGAGGCGATGGGCTGGCAAACCGTACATTTTTACCCGACTTCGGAGACCTCACCCTACGAGCTATCTTACTCCGACGAAAATGAAATGACGTGGGGGCAAATGCAGGTGCTGGCGGATTTGGTGGATAAGGAAGAAAAAACCGCCAATCAGTCGAAGCCGATCGCGATTGTAGCTACCGAAAGAGCTCTCCAGTCTCACTTGCCGCCGCCTGCTGCTTTTGAACCCTACTGTCTGACGCTGAAGCGAGGTGCGGTTCAAGACTCGAAGATTTTAGACCGCCAACTTGCTTCAATGGGCTACGATCGGGTGGCTCTGGTGGAAATGGAGGGCCAGTGGAGTCGCCGGGGCGATATTGTCGATGTGTTTCCGGTGGCGGCTGAGTTGCCGGTGCGGCTGGAGTGGTTTGGGGATGATTTGGAACAAATTCGGGAGTTTGACCCGTCTTCGCAGCGATCGCTCGATAAGGTCGAGCGATTAGTTTTAACTCCTACTAATTTTAATACAATTATTAAAGCAGTTTTAGCTGAAAAAAATATTGACGAAATCAACCGCGGAGGCTCTATTGACACAGAAGAAAATGAAACCGAAAAATTTGTCCGCCGACTGTTGGGTTTAGCGTTTGAAAAACCTGCATCTTTGTTGGATTATTTGCCCGAAAATACTTTAGTTGTTATTGACGAACCGCAAGGGTGCGAAGCTCACAGCGACCGCTGGTTTGAGAATGCACAGGAACAGTGGAATAATTGCAATCGGGAATCGGAAGTTTCTGGTGCGGGAACAGAAAAGTTACCAATTGCTAATTTGAAACTTCCGAAAATTCACCGCACTTTTGCTGAATCGATGGCAGATGTCGCAGCTTTCGACAGGCTAGAACTTTCAGAATTGGCAGAAGATTCTACCGCTAAAAAATTTCAAAGCTCTGCGGAGGGCGACCAGCTACCGTCTGCGATTAATTTGGCTTCTCGGCCTGTGCCGGTGATGCCTCACCAATTTGCTAAGCTGTCTCAAATGCTCAGGGAAGAGCGCGATCGGGGTTTTACCATTTTTCTGGTTTCTGCTCAACCGAGTCGATCGGTTTCTCTGCTGTCGGAACACGACTGTCCGGCTCAGTTTGTGGTGAATCCGCGCGATTATTTGGCGATCGACAAGTTGCAATTGCAGCACGTTCCGGTTGCTTTGAAGTACAGCGGCTTAGCAGAATTGGAAGGTTTTATTCTGCCTACTTTTCGGATTGTTTTAATTACCGATCGGGAATTTTACGGTCAACATTCTCTCGCTACTTTTAGCTACGTCCGCAAGCGCCGCCGCGCTGCTTCTAAGCAAGTAGACCCGAATAAATTAAGCCCGGGTGATTATGTGGTTCACCGCCAGCACGGAGTGGGCAAATTTCTCAAGTTAGAACGTTTGACGATCGATCGCGAAACTCGCGAGTATTTATTGATTCAATACGCTGACGGTACTCTGAGAGTTGCGGCAGATCAATTGGGCGCTTTGTCGAGGTTTCGGACTGTAGGCGATAAAGTACCGGATCTAAACAAGCTGACAGGTCAAACTTGGGAAAAAACTAAAACAAAGGTTCGCAAAGCTGTTAAGAAATTAGCGGTAGATTTGCTGAATCTTTATGCTAAAAGAGCTAAACAAACAGGTTACGCTTTTCCTGCTGATATGCCTTGGCAACAAGAATTAGAGGATTCTTTTCCTTACCAGCCAACGCCGGATCAGTTGAAGGCAACTCAGGACGTAAAACGCGACATGGAGGGCGATCGACCTATGGATCGCTTGGTGTGCGGCGATGTCGGTTTTGGCAAAACAGAAGTGGCTCTGAGAGCGATTTTTAAGGCGGTTACGGCGGGCAAGCAGGTGGCTTTGCTCGCGCCGACGACGATTTTGACCCAACAGCACTATCACACGCTCTCGGAGCGTTTTTCCCCTTATCCGATCGAAGTTGGTTTGCTCAATCGCTTTCGCACTGAAACCGAGCGCCGGGAGATTCACAAGCGTTTGGCGACTGGGGAATTAGATGTGATTGTCGGTACTCAAGCTGTTTTGAGCAAAGCGATTAAATTTCGGGATTTGGGCTTGTTGGTGGTGGATGAAGAACAGCGGTTTGGAGTTAAGCAAAAGGAAGCGATTAAAGCTCTCAAAACAGAGGTAGATGTTCTGACTCTGACAGCAACGCCGATTCCCCGGACTTTGTATATGTCGCTGTCGGGGATTCGCGAGATGAGTTTAATTGCGACTCCGCCTCCCAGCAGGCGCCCGATTCAGACGCATTTGGCTCCCTATAACCCGGAAACGGTGCGATCGGCAATTCGTCAAGAGTTGGACAGGGGCGGTCAGGTTTTTTACGTGGTGCCGCGGATTGAGGGGATTGATGAGTTGGCGGATAAGTTGCAGGAGATGGTTCCGGGGGCGAGAATTGCGATCGCCCACGGTCAAATGGAGGCTTCGGAATTAGAATCGATCATGCTGACTTTCAGTGCGGCGGAGTTCGATATTTTGGTGTGTACGACGATTATTGAGTCGGGTTTGGATATTCCGCGAGTCAATACGATTTTAATTGAGGACGCGCAGCGGTTTGGTTTGGGTCAACTGTACCAGTTGCGGGGACGGGTGGGACGCGCGGGGATTCAAGCTCACGCTTGGCTGTTTTATCCCAAGCAGAACCAACTTTCGGATGCTGCAAGGCAGAGGTTGCGGGCAATTCAAGAGTTTGCCCAGTTGGGCTCCGGCTATCAGTTGGCCGTCCGAGATATGGAAATTCGCGGTTCGGGTGATGTTTTGGGTACTGAACAGTCTGGTCAAATGGAGGCGATCGGTTTTGATTTGTATGCGGAAATGTTAGAGGAGGCTATTCGGGAAATCAAGGGTCAGGAAATTCCGAAAGTGGAGGACGCGCAAATCGACCTCACTTTGACGGCGTTTATTCCTGCCGATTACATCGCAGATTTGGATCAAAAGATGAGCGCTTACCGGTCTGTGGCTTCTGCTAATACCCCTGAAGAATTACAGCAGATTCAGGCTGATTGGTGCGATCGTTACGGGCCAATTCCTCTTCCCGCCCAGCAACTTATCCGTATTGTCGAACTAAAACAAATCGCTAAAAAAATTGGTTTTTCTCGGATCAAACCGGAGAATAAGCAGCACATTGTGTTGGAAACACCTATGGAGGAGCCTGCTTGGAATTTGCTTAAGGCTAAGTTGCCGGAACATTTGCAAGCTCGTTTTGTCTACAGCAAGGGGAAGGTTACTATTCGAGGTATGGCTGTTTTGACGGCCCAAAAGCAATTGGATAATTTGATTGATTGGCTGGGTAAAATGCAGAACGCTTTGCCGGAAGCAAATCTTTAATTTTGATATATAATCGCCCAATCTAGCGCACTGCCGAAACCACAGAATTATACCGATAGAACCGGAAAAAATATTACTGCTGTTTTCATGATTGTTTTAGCGACAGAAAGGATTAAAATCGTGAAAAGGTTAGTGAATGTTTTTTTGGCGATCGCCCTACTGCAAGGAGTGCCTATGGCGGTTCAATCTCAAGAAATAATTGACCCGATCGACCGGGTTGTGAGTGCAGGATTGATGAATAAAGATGCCAGTGGCAATTTTCATGCTGATGGTCTTGTCAGTCGCGCTGATTTGGCGGTGATTTTAGTAAAAACTTTTGGTTTGGAACGGCGGAAAACAGCTCAGAAACCGGATCGGGAATTGCCGGACGTACCGAAGAGTTACTCGGCTTACAGTGCTATTCAAACTGTTTTGAAAACGGGAACAATGAGTGGATATCGCGACGGAATGTTTTTCCCAAATCAAAGGGTGACTCGCGCTGAAGCTTTGGCGATTTTTGCTCAAGCTTACGGGGTTTTTCAGTTTCCCGATGCCAGTATTTCCGAGATTTTAGCTAAGTATCCAGATGCAGGGGAAATTCCTAATTGGGCTAGAAAGTCTATTGCTACTGCACTTTATGAAGGGTTTGTTAATGTTGAACTGGGAACTAATAAGATTAATCCTTTGAAGCCGATGACTCGCTGGGATACAGCTTACGCTTTGAGCAAGTATTTGGAGCGGCAGGTAAGGCCGACTTCTTTGCCTGTCCCGGACGATCAGCCTCCCGATCGCGGCGTGGGAAGGTGATAGTGTTGATTTGTGAGTTAAAAAGTCGATCGCCCATCATGCAAAATCCCGGAGCTTTGGTGACTGTAAAAGCAGCCATCAAACCCCCAGGATTTAATTTTTTCCTCTGAAACGAGGCTCAAATTATTGCCAATGAGTGTTGGCTCAATCAGCAGTAGCTAATTCGGTACTGCCACCACCGCGCTTCCGCGTCAGGGTATTGAAAAGCATCTGACCAACTGCTTTAATCAAATTGCCTTCTAACTCCATGAACATCTTCATGTTCATGCCAAAAGCTGCATTAGCTTCGTCCACAATTCGCTCTGCTGTTGCTTCGTCAATCGGCAGTTCATTCATTGCCTGACGGTAGTTAGCCTTGAATTCTTTTTCATCAGGAATATCCTGGAATTCATAGAAAGCAGTGCCTTCTCCATCGGAAAGATTCATCCCGCGCTGGGCAATTCCCTTCAGGATTTGTCCGCCAGATAAATCGCCAAGGTAGCGAGTATAAGAGTGAGCTACTAACAGTTCTGGTGCTGTCGCCGAAATCTCGTGAATTCGCTCCACATAAGCTTTAGCTGCGGCTGACGGAGCTACTTGTTCGCGCCAATTGGCACCGTAGTAGTAAAATAAATCTTGCTCTAAGCTTTGTTTGCGATTCAACTCAGAAAAGTAAATTTTTGAAACAACCGGATGCTGCTTTTGACGTTCCATTTCCTCTTCGATTGCCGAGTAGACAAAGTAGAGGTTTCCTACTAACTTCCGGTAAGAAGTTTTTTCTACAACGCCTTTTAAAAAACACTTGACAAAACCGACGTTTTCTGCCATTGTGTGGGACTTTTTGGTTCCCTCACGCAATTTGGTCGCTAAATTGATGCTCATGCTATATTGTCCAACCTTCTATTTTTGTGGTAGTTGATGGATGCGCCAAAAATCTAAAATTTACCTAAGTGTTTACCTTAGATCGATTTGATGAGAGATTGTATTAATTTTTATAACAAAACCTACAGCCCTCAAACAGCAGAAAGCCTTGTGCCTCGGAAGGCACAAGGGTTCAAACTGCTGCAAAAGTTTAGTCGTTAGTCGTTCGTCATCGACTGTTAGCTAATGGCTAATTTAGATGTCCAAGTCGAGGAGGTTGAGTTTGGGGCCGTAGGTTTCGATGAATTCGCGGCGGGGGGCGACACGATCGCCCATTAAGATCGTAAAGATGCGATCGGCCTCAGCAGCGTCTTCAATTTCCACTCGTTTCAGCGTACGAGTTTCTGGGTTCATCGTTGTATCCCACAATTGTGTCGGCATCATTTCACCCAAACCTTTGAACCGCTGAATGGTGTAGTTAGCATTCGCCGGAAATTCATTGCGGATGAGATTGTTCATTTCGCGATCGCTGTAACAGTAATAATGATTCCGTCCCCGTTCCACTTTATAGAGAGGAGGACAAGCAATATAGATGTAACCTTGTTCTACAAGTGCACGCTGATAGCGGTAGAAGAAAGTCAACAACAGCGTGCGGATGTGAGCACCATCTACGTCAGCGTCAGTCATAATTACGATGTGGTGATACCGCAATTGACCCGGATCGAATTCTTCACCTTTGATGCCCAAACCCAGTGCTGTAATTAACGATTGAATTTCGTTATTTTTGTAGATTTTGGCGTCGTCTGTTTTCTCAATATTGAGAATTTTACCGCGCAAAGGCAGGATTGCTTGGAATTGGCGATCGCGCCCTTGTTTTGCAGATCCGCCTGCCGAATCCCCTTCCACCAAGTAGATCTCAGACAGGGCGGGATCTCTGGAACTACAGTCCGCTAATTTTCCAGGCAAAGGAGACGATTCTAAAACGGATTTTCGGCGCACTAGATCGCGGGCACGGCGGGCGGCTTCAGCGGCCTTAAATGCCTGAATAGCTTTTTCCAAAATAGCGTCAGCTACTTGGGGGCGAAACTCTAAATATTCTGTCAATACTTCGCCTACCAAGGAATCGACAATTCCCCGAACTTCTGTATTTCCTAGCTTAGTTTTAGTTTGACCTTCAAATTCCGGGTCTGGGACTTTGACCGAAATCACTGCTGTCAAACCTTCGCGAACGTTTTCGCCAGCGAGGTTGGGCTCGTTTTCTTTGATTTTGTTGCGCTTGCGGGCGAACGAATTCATCGTCCGCGTCAAAACCGCCTTCAAACCTTCTAAGTGCGTGCCTCCGTCGATCGTCCGAATGTTGTTAGCAAAACCGAGAACGTTGTCGCTAAAAGCATCGACGCACCACTGCAAAGCCACTTCTATCTGCACGTTGTTGCGTTCTCCTTGCACGTAGATCACTTCTTCGTGCAGAGGCTGCTTTTCGCGGTTCATGTAGGCGATATATTCCTTAATTCCGCCCTCGTAACAATAGGTTTCGACGCGCGGTTCGCTACTTTTGAGCAGTTCCAAACGGTGGTCGCTAAACGTAATTCTCACGCCCGCATTCAAGTAACCCAATTCTCGCAAGCGCCCGGCGAGTGTAGTGTAATCAAATTCAATGCCAGTGCTAAATATTTGACTATCTGGCAAGAAAGAAACTGAAGTGCCGGTGCGAGTGCCTTTGTTGGGCTTGGCACTAAGTTCAGTAACTGGATTGCCTCTTTCGTAGCGCTGTAAATGTTCTTTTTGGTCGCGCCAAACTGTCACTTCTACCCACTCGGACAGCGCGTTAACAACAGAAATACCTACACCGTGCAATCCTCCAGAAACCTTGTAGCCACCACCGCCAAATTTACCGCCGGCGTGAAGTACAGTCATTACTGTTTCTATTCCCGATTTGCCAGTCTTGGCAACGATGCCGGTCGGAATACCCCGGCCGTCGTCTGTCACGGTAACGGAACCGTCGGCGTTGATGTCAATCTCGATGTGAGTGCAGTGGCCAGCCAGCGCCTCATCTATGGAATTGTCCACAACCTCGTAAACTAGATGGTGGAGTCCTCGCGGGCCGGTGGTACCGATGTACATCCCCGGTCGTTTGCGGACTGCTTCGAGACCTTCGAGAACTTGAATCTGGTCGGCGCTGTAGCTGCTGGTCATACAAAAATAGCTCCAATAATGAGGCCTCAAGCCCCGAAAGCTTCTAAAATGATAAAACTTCTAAAATTATAGCACAAAACCGTTAAAGGCGATGCTAGGGCTTTCTGAAGGGAAATTTATCGGGGGGACGGAGGGGAAGTGTTTTGAGATTACTCAAAGGCTCCAGGGGTCGATCGCGGTGAATCAGTGGATGGAGAGAGGCGAAAGCCTGGATACGAGAGGATTTGAGAGTTTTTATAGGGAAATGTGCGACAGCTTATGCCTAGATTAATTACGATTTGCGGGGCGACGGCGACGGGGAAGTCTGGAGTGGCTTTGGCTTTGGCGGGGCGACTGCAATCCTCGATCCTGAGTGCGGACTCCCGTCAAGTGTACCGCGAATTTGACATCGGAACCGCAAAACCGACGGCGGTCGATCGCACTTCTGTACCGCATCACTTAATTGACATCTGCGATCCGACACAAACTCTGACACTAGCAGATTACCAACAGCAAGCTCAAAAACTAATTGCTGATGTTGATTTTCCCCTGTCTCCACCTCTGTTGTTGGTGGGAGGGACGGGCTTATATATTAAATCGATCGTGCGCGGTTTGAAAATTCCGAGAGTAGCGCCGATGCCCGAATTGCGCTCGCAACTTGCCGAACTCGGACAATCTCAATGTTACGCGATGTTGCAGCAGGTCGATCGCTCTGCCGCTGAGAAAATTCACCTCAATGATCCAGTAAGAACTTTAAGAGCACTGGAAGTATTTTATGTCACCGGTCGCCCTATTTCCGAACAGCAGGGCGAAAATCCTCCCAATTATCCTATTTTACAAATTGGGTTGGATTGCGCGATCGATGTTTTGATCGATCGGATCGAACAGCGCACCGAACAAATGCTAGAACGCGGTTGGATTGCTGAAGTAGAATATTTGTGTAAAAAATACGGCTGCGACTTGCCACTGTTGAACACGCTGGGCTATCAGGAAATGAAACAATATTTGGCTGGCGACATTAAGCTTGAAGAAGCCAAAGAATTAACTATTTTGCACACGCGGCAATTTGCCAAGAGACAGCGAACTTGGTTTCGAGCTTATCCTGAAATTGAATGGTTTGATGTTAGCACGCCAGATTTGCTAGAAAGAGTTTGGCAGAGAGTTGAAGAGTTTGAGGGACGCAGATCAAGACGGATGTAATTTCAATTTTTCCTTCGCAGGCTCTGCCTGGGAATGCCTGAATCCGAGGCTCTGCCTCGCAGAAATAGGGAAGCATAGCCTCCGGTTCTGCGTTCCTAGGCAGAGCCTAGAAACGAGGGGAAATCCGTCTATTAACTGTACAAACTCGCCACATATTCGCCGTAACCGTTATAAGGCAAAGTTGGGCGAGTTTCCCACGACCAACTGTTACCGGGGCCGACTATCCGTTCGCTAGCCTGCGACCATCTGGGGTGCGGTTTGTCGGGTTCCACATTTGCTTCAAAAGCGTATTCGTTGGGGCCGATTGTATTCCAAAAAGTGGCGGGCTGTTTTTCGACAAATTCAATTTTGACTATCGACTTTGCGCCCTTAAAACCGTATTTCCAAGGAATTACTTGCCGCAGCGGCGCACCATTTTGTTTTGGTAGTCTTCGGCCATACAAGCCTGTGGCAAAAAAGGCTAAATCATTGGCCATTTCTTCAATTCGCAGACCTTCGGTATAAGGCCAAGGATAAAATTGCGACATCAAACCGGGGCCGGGAGTAATTTTTGGGTCGTAAAATGAGGTAAAGCGAACGAATTTAGCCTTCGATTGCGGTTCGACATCGGCCATCAGTAATTTCATGGGAAATCCGACCCAGGGAACTACCATCGCCCACGCTTCTACACAGCGAAATCGATAAACTCGTTCTTCGATAGGAAATTTTTTGTAGAGGTCGTCAATATCATAAGTGCGGGGATTTTTTACTAAACCGCCTACTTCTATTTTCCAGTTTTCTGTTGGCAAAGCTTGAGCGGCTTGCCAAATAGATTTTGTGCCACCGTATTCGTAAAAATTGTTGTATTTTGTAGCTAAGGCTTCGTCGGTAATGGCTCGATCGACTTTTGCAAAAGCCGGATTCCGGCTCAATTCCGAATATGCTTGGGTTGAGCTTCGATCCAAAGCAGTTTTTGAGCTAGCATTGCTTTGGCAGCCGGTCAGCGGCAGCAGCGAAGCAGTCACGCCGGCGCCAATTAAATTTGTCATGAAGCGGCGGCGGTTGAGAAATGCTGTTTCTGGGGTAATTTGGGGTTCGAGAATTTCCCAAGGTTTGGGAACGCGAATTAACGGCATAAGTAATAGTTAAAAGTTAGTAGTTAGTTTGGCTAAATTTGCCAAATTTTTAATCGGTTAGTCGATTTGAAATTTGAAGTTTTAGATTAACTCCATAGGAGAAAGAATCGCGGATATTTGGCAATGCCTCGCGATTGGTTTGCTGCGATCGCACTGAAAGTATTCGCAATGACAGTATAACGTAATTCGGTAACAGCAAATCCAGCCGAGCGCTCGATCGCGCGAGCAATCGATCGACCTATTAAACCTTGCTCGCAGGAAAGTCAGCAATAATTTACGTGCGATCGACCAAAGCCATTGTGGCGAAAATCTGGGAAACAATTATGATCAAGCAAAGATTCCAATTATTTAATTTGTCCACAGGAAGCGGCACGCACCGCCCCGCTTTCCTCCCCCACCAGCAATAATGTCGGACGGGGGTCTCCAGCGGAAAGACAAATGAGTTACTGCACCAATCCCCATTGCCAGAATCCCCAAAATCTCGATCGCGCGACAGTATGCAAAAGTTGCGAGTCGAACTTGCTGCTAAAAGGCCGCTACCGAGTCTTTCACACCCTCGGTCAAAGTCTCACTTGCCGCACCTTCTTAGCAGTCGATGAAGACCAACCTTCGCAACCCCGCTGCGTCATTCAACAGTTCTGCGGCTCAGCAGCAGCCGCAGACGGTGGCACACAGTCAAACCGGACATTTCGCGGCTCAGCCTCAGTTCTCGACGAGTTGGGCAAACATCCGCAAATACCGAAACTGCTGGCATCTTTTGAACTTGAAGGCTGCCAGTATTTAGTGCAAGAATACATCGAAGGCCGCAATTTAGCCGATCGGCTTTCAGAAAAAGGTGTTGTTAAAGAAATTCAAATTTGGTATCTGCTGGGCGAATTGTTGCCAGTCCTGCAATTTGTTCACGAACATCAACTGATTCACGGAGATATCAAACCGTCGAATATTATTCACCGGAAAACTCCCCAAGCATCCCCAGCTTTGGCAGGGAAAGAGAATTTACATTCCGTGTCCCAAGAAAGTTCCTCTGGGCTAGTTTTAGTCGATTTCGGCGCGGCAATTCCGGCAAATAGCGGGCCGCTGAAAACAGAAACGGTCACAGGTTCTGCCGAATACGCGGCCCCGGAACAAATTAAAGGCCAAGCGATTAAAAGCAGCGACATCTACAGTTTGGGCGTCACTTGCATTCACTTGTTAACGGGAATGTCGCCGTTTGATTTGTTTGACATTAAAACCGAAAGTTGGACTTGGAGACATTATTTGAAAGTACCAGTTTCGGCGCGACTCGGCCGCATTCTGGATAAAATGGTGCAGCGAGAACCATCAAAACGCTATCGCTCAACCGAGGCAATTCTCACAGACATGAAATACGGCCCGGCACCGGTAGACGTGATTCTCAGCAAACCCAAATGGACTTTAGCCATGTGGGGAGCAAGTGCGGTTGCCCTGCTGTCCGTAGTGCTGGGTGTTCGCTTGCCATCTCCTGCACCCCAGGCTTTCACTTCTTCTGAGCCTGTTTCTAGCATTCCCGAAATTCGGTTCAATCCGCCCCCGATGCAGGATTTCAACGGTGAGGCATCGCAGTCCCGGCCTGCTGTGCGGACTCTGGCGGATCAAGACAAAAACCCGGTTTGGGCGGTAGCAGTCGCTCCCAACGGCCGCGTGATAGTCAGCGGGAATAATGACGGCACAATTCACCTGCTGCACAAGCGTCACGGTAAGCTGCTCAAGGTTTTAGCAGGACATTTGGGGCCGGTGTGGTCGGTGGCTGTCAGTCCCGACGGCAGGACGATCGCCAGCGGCGGCGTTGACGGTACGATTAAATTGTGGAATTTCTATTCTGGCAGGTTAATTCAGACTTTGGACGGACACCAAGACGGCGTGTTCTCGGTGGTTTTCAGTCCCGATAGCCAGACCGTGGCCAGTGTCGGTAAGGACAAAACTTTGAAGCTTTGGGAAGTCCAAGGCGGGGCCGAGTTGGAAACTCTCAAGCGGGTTTTTGATGAGGTGCAGTCGGTGGCTTTCAGTCCCGATCGAGAAACTTTGGCTATCGGCAGCAGCGACGGTAAGATCAGCCTGTGGAACTGGCAGACTGGGGAATTGAAAGAAACTCTTTGGGGTCATTCCGAGGGGGTTTGGTCTCTGGCCATCAGCCCGGACGGTCAAACTCTCGCCAGCGGCAGTTGGGACAAGACGGTGAAGTTGTGGGATATCAGCGCAAATAATCAGTTCCGGCAGTCCAACGGTTCTCTGCTACGGACTTTGATCGGCCATTCCGACAAGGTTAAGTCCTTGGCTTTCAGTCCCGACGGAGACAAGCTGGCCAGCGCCGATTTGAGCGGGACTATCAAGCTGTGGCGGATGGGTTCCGGCGAAATCGCGGGCACGCTGAAGGGTCATTCTACCTGGGTGGAATTGGCTTTTAATCCTCAGGACAAAACTCTGATCAGCGGCAGTTTTGACGACACGATTAAGGTGTGGCGGCTGTCTCCTTGATTTGTTAGATTGTCCGCGCTATAAAATTATAACAATCCCCAACCAAAATCAAAGATTCTGGTTGGGGATTGTTATAATCGGCGATTGAAATCGCTGCTATACAAACTTTTATCCACTCCAAGCTGACTAAAGTATATATTTAGGCAATCCCGCCGTTAACGCGGATATTTTGTCCGGTAATCCACCGGGCTTCTTCGCTGCACAAAAATGCCGTCACATCGGCAATATCTTCAACTTTTCCGAGTCTTCCCAAAGCAGCCATTTGAGTAAATCTTTGTATTTGTTCGGCGGTTTTGCCGACATTAAAGAGTTCTGTATCCGTTGGACCCGGAGAAATGACATTGACTGTAATTTGCCGATCGCCCAATTCCTTAGCTAGCGATCGAGTTAGCTGTTCCACCGCGCCTTTTGTGGCCACATAAGCCCCGTAAGTTGGCAGTAGCATCACCGTTGTCGAACTGGAAAAATTGACAATTCTCCCTCCCTCCGCCATGCGTTTAGCAGCTTCTTGACAAGCAAAAAACGTGCCTTTGACGTTAATTGCAAAAAGATTATCAAACTCTGCTTCGGTAACTTCCGCGACTGGTTTGTTAATCATTGTTCCGGCATTATTGACTAAAATATCGACTTGTGCGTAAGTTTCGAGAGTGCGATCGAACAAATCGCGAATTTCTGCGGTTTTGCTGACATCGGCTTGCACGGCTAATGCTTTGCCGCCTGCTGCTTCAATCGCTGACACAACTTCTTTTGCTTGCTCAGATCCTCTGGCGTAGTTGACGACCACTGATGCGCCTTCTTCGGATAATCGGAGGGCGATCGCGCGTCCAATTCCCCGCGATGCACCAGTCACAATTGCCACTTTTCCTGCTAGTGATGCCATGAGATTTCCTCTGCCATTAGCGTTGATGCTGGTTCAAAATAATCATACTATTTTTTCCGCATTCCGGTACACAAACAAATTTAAAATCTTAAATAGTCAGAATATCCCTCGAAATCGCGGTTGCTAACTAACACTTGTGGTAAAGTAGTATCGGCTGTTAAAGTAAAATCTATGACCGTAAGTTCCGAGTTAGCAGAGCAGTATTTGTCAGCGGGCGAGAGCCTCCAGAAATCAGGAAAACTTGAGGAGGCGAGCGCTCAATATCAAAAATTACTAGCCATTCAGCCGGATAGTGCGATCGCACTTAACAAGATAGCTGAAATTTATTATATGCAACAGAAATATGTAGAGGCGATCGCCTCCTGTTACCAAGCACTTCGCCAGCAACCCAATTTCGCCCCCGCCTACAAAACTCTAGGCAATATCCTGCAAGCCCAAGGCAAAATAGACGCGGCCATTCGCGCCTACTCAAAGGCGATCGAATTTGATCCTAATTTTGTCGAAGCCTATGTTAACTTGGGCAGTATGTTTTACAAACAAGGCCAGCTCGATGACGCCATAACTTACTATCAAAAATCTATTGCTCTTCAACCAGATTTAGCCGTCGCTTATTGGAATTTAGGCAAAAGTTTGGAAGAGCAAGGTCGAATCAATGAAGGTTTATTTTATCAAAAAAAAGCTCTAAATTTACAGCCGGAGTTAGAAGGTAGAAGCAATTCAGTAAAAAATCACACTTACACTTACTGAAGAGGGATGTTATAGTCAAAATAATTCAATCATTAACTATGCAAGCTGGATCGACATGGAAATTAGCCAGAGTCCGCTCGAATTCCTAACGGCTAAAGTACAAGAAACTGTTGCCGATACCCAAAACTTAGCCAACGAAATCGCTGCTAAAGTTGAGGAAAATGCAACTGTATTAACGGCGTGGGTACAATCAGCGCCAAGTTCAATGGTTAGTGCTGGGGCGATCGCCACTCAAGAAGCTTTTAAAATAGCACACAACATCCGTTTTGAGAACCTGCCAATAAATCTGCAATCGAAATTTGCGAGGGCTGGAATGCGTGACGGCATCCGAAATGTGCAAGAAGCAGCAAAAGTATTTGAATCAATACCCGCCCAAATTCGTGCCCAAGGCCCAGAAGCAATTCGCAACTTCTGTCAAGATAAAGATTGGAGTCACATCCAAGCCCACGTCAATGGAGGCGGAAGCGAAGCTGCTAACGGGATTTTTGAATATTTTTGGGTGAATCGTGCTCGCGGTGGTAAAGACATGACTGCCGCAGAATTAGCAGTCGCTAAGCAAGTTTTAGCGGATGCAGCGTTTAAAGCAGCAGTTGCCGAAATCGTTGGGGCTGCAATGAAAGGGGCGATTGCCGCTGCAGTAATTGAGTTAATATTTTCTATCTTAGAAAATTCGCTATTGTGCGTTGAAGGCAAAATTACGCAGTCAGAGTTAGTCGAACAAGTCGCCACCGCCACCGCCAAAGCTGGCATTGCTGGCGGTGTTATTACTGGCATTCTGTTAACACTGTGCATGATATTTCCCCCCATTGCCGCGCTTTTAGGTGCCGCAGCGATGCCCTTGGCGGTTGCAGGTATTGGTTTTATGGGAATTCGCGCCTGGGAAATCTTTTGTCACGGCGATCGACTATTTGGTATTACTGAACAAACACAAAAATTTCTGGGAATGACTGAAACGACAACTTAAACAGTTGACAGTTGACAGTTATGATACCCGAATCAAACCGTTTATGAAGCGCGGATTTAAGACTCTATTCATTAGGTTATTTATGTCCGCGCTTTTGGTGGCGGTTGCTTGTAGCAACATTTTCAGATGATTGGAAAACATAAAATAGTATGGATTCAGTAGAAAAAACTCAAGATCAGCAGCATCCGCAATACAAGCGGGATCGAGCCAGTGTCGATACTTTAATAGCAGGAGAAGCAACCGACTACAATTTATCGGAATTAGCAAGATTAATAATTCGCTACCGAGGCTTTCCCGGCGCTAGAGATATTCAATCGGACTTAAAAAAAGTCCTGCAAAAATGGAATTATACCGAAGAAAGTCTTTATGAACAAACCCGTAAAATTCACGCCACAGGTGAAGTTTACAGGAAACAAAAAAGCGATCAAGAAGATTGGGTATAATACCAAATTTCATGTGATAGCTTATTCAAATCACGGATTGCTACTTGTTGATTTAGAAATCTCATTAATGATAAAAGACAACAAGTAAGTAAAGGAAGCAGCACAGAAAGAAATCAGCGCAATAATCGCATCGCCAGATAAAACCCCATCTAGCCAACTCGCTTGAATTCGGGAAACAGGAAACTCCTTATCTAACCCGATCTGAATCAGTTTCGATTTACCAGAAATGCGGACTTCTAACCCTTCTTGGGGAACAATATTAAGATAGCGGATCAGTTTAATTCCCGGTTCCTCCACCATGAGAAATTGATTTCGCTTGATTTCCTTTTTCTGCTCTGCCATGTGGACTTCACCCTTAAGAATTGTTGAAATAGGTAAGTTATCGTCCTGATTTGCTCCTGTCCTATCTAAACGCTGAAATTGTACATCTTTTACCTCTATTTTACCTCGAAACCATTGCTTAGATTCATTGTTTTTGGGTGCAGGTGGTTGTTGCAGATAGATAGTAACAGGATCTGCAAGGTTTAATCTGAATTCCTGAGTGTTGGGTGTCAGAATAAATTCTAACTGCCTTTGTTTTTCTGAATCAATTGGCAATTTGACATTTGTCAATTGATATCCTTCTAAGCTAACTTTCAGGGGTTGATTTCCCAAATTAAGCTGTAATATATTAGTATTAGTTGGTTTTTTTACTGGTGTCAGCGAAAAAGCAAGCTGATTGCGATAGGTATCGTAACTCAGATTATTAACTTTTGTATCAGGTTGCAGCCGCAGTTCTGTGAATTCTAGTTCGCTAGATTGTTTCAGGTTGGCGGGAGCAATTGACCACTTACTTGTGCTATCTATTGGCTCTATTTCTAAGATGGTGAGTTGATTTAATGCGGGCGTAGATTTGCTTTGAATTTTTCCTGTAAAAGTGAGAGTTTGTTGGCCTTCAATTTCTAAACTTTTGAGGCCACGAACAGGATCTAAAAACAGTTTTGGCTCTTTGCCAGCGTATGTAAAGCTCATCTCTTCTACGGTGAGATTGCTTTCAAAAATGTGGGTACTAGGTACAAAAGCGGCAAGCGTTAAACCGCTAAAGATTAGCAAGAGACCTAAAACAAAAGTGAGTATTTTATTTGACCATAGATAGGTGGAGAGGGATTTTAAAGTTTTAATCACCCAATTTAACCCCTTTTTTATCCCAGAAATCACCAGCCGTCCTGTGGCAATCAGCTTTTGCCCAATTTTATCTATCTTTATCGCGCTGAGAAAAGCACCAATTTGCTGCTTAATTTTTTGCCTGCGTGCCATGTTTTAATCCTGGGTGATTTTAAGCTGGTAAGCTGCCCAATCTGACCTTTATTATAAAAAAATAGTTGGTACTAAGCTTTTTAGGAGTTCAAGGGCTTCAGTCCTTACTACAAACTGAATCCTTGACAAGCATTTATTTCAGCCAGTTAGGATTGTGTTCAAAGACAATTTTCCGATTAATTTTCTCTGGCTGGTTCCCTCGTGGCTCAATTTCCGCCTCAATTTGCAATTCATAGCGGCCGGCTGGGGCATTGCGGCTATCCCAGGTAAAAATCATTTCATTAGTTTGGATTAGATTGCGGGGGTTGCTGTATACTTCTTTGCCGTTTCGCAAAATTCTAAAGACAGGGAATTTTACCCGACTGGGGCTATAGAAAACAAATTCGTACTGTCCAGAACTTTGCCCTAAAATAACTGGAACGTACACCACTTGTGAACCGAAATTCACTGATGCTACGGCCCGCAGGCTATTGCTAGGAACCTTCTCTTGCTTGAGAACGTAACTATCCCATAACAAGGTATAGAATCCGCTGTTTTCAGTAAGGGAAGGGTTATCTAATTGATAGTTTTTGTCTAAAGATTGCACTTTCACTTCTGGCTTTCCGCCGCCGTTGATGCCGGGAATTTTCATGGAGACTTGTGCTTGATAGCTGGGGATGTTGCGGGTGGCGAGGGAAATTAAGCGCAAACTATTGCCGCTGACGGGTTGCCGCTTGATGCCTTCGCAGCGGTTGTCTCGGCGGATGTAGTCGGTGGAACGGAGGTTGCCTTCGGGACAGGCGAGGGCGGGTATTTGGCTGAGAGTGAGGGCGATGACGCTGGCAAATAAAAGTTTGGCCTTCATAATTTCCTTCGTTGACTGGGTAATGCGGTTATCTTAGGCGACGTTAGCAACCTTATTTAATTCCCAATGCTCGTAATTTTTCCATAATTACGGGCATAGAATAGGCAAAACCAAGGCCTTCATCAACTTCTACTACAATGCCTAAAAGTTGATTTTCTGAATTGATGACCGGGCCGCCGGAGTTGCCCGCTTGGATGGCCGTCCCGGATATTTGCAATTGTTGGCTGTTGTAGCTGCTGATTGTACCCGGTTCTATAGACCAAGGGATGCCCCGCACTGGATGGCCAATGGCCCGGACAGACATCTGGCGCTGAATGGGGTTTGAGGAAGTGGGCAAGGGTTTGATATCGTCGGGAAGGGGGTCGGTGACTTCTAAGACGGCGATATCGAGGTTGTCAGTGGGGGGAGTCATGCCTAGAACTCTGGCATTTCGCCGCATCCTGAGTTTGCCAGAGGGGGGTTCGCTGAAAAATTCGACTTGAATGTTTTGGCCTTGTTTTCCTGTGGCTTGGTCAAGGATAACGTGGCGGTTGGTGATAATTAAGGTGCGGTTGCCCTCTCGCTGGATGACTAAGCCTGTCCCTTTCTGGCTTCCCTGTATGTCGCTGCTGGAAAATTCGGCGATGATGCGTACGACTGGGCGCAAAATGGGGAACGATGGGTCGTTTTTCGGCAAGTATGGGCGATCGTCCCTTGCTTCTACTTGGGGATTTCGTCGTAAGTTTAACAGCCGTTCTGCTTCGTTGAGGTTGTTGCTGGCATAAACAAAATTTGGGTCGATTTGGAGCGATCGTTTATATTCTTCAATGGCTTGTTCTAAATTGCCTTGCTTCTGTAGTGCGTAGCCTAGTCCATAGTGTGCGAAAGTATGAACACTGAAAGGTTTTGCAGTCCTAGTATCTGGCAAACTCAGAGCTTGCCTATAGTTGGCAATTGCTTCCTCCAGTTTCCCCTGGTCAGCCAGCGTACTGCCCAGATTGTTGTAAGCTCTGGCATTTTTGGGTTCAAGTTCTATGGCTTGGCGTAGGGCAGCGATCGCTTTCTCTACTTTCCCCTGGTTATACAGCGCGTTGCCCAGTTCGGCATAAGCTTCGGCAAATTTGGGATCGAGTTCGATAGCTTGGCCTAGGGCAGCGAGCGCTTCCTCCAGTTTCCCCTGGTTATACAGTGTATGACCCAGATTGTAGTAAGCTCCGGCATATTTGGGGTCAAGTTGGATGGCTTGGCGGTAGGCGGCGATCTCTTCGTCTAGTTTCCCCTGCTTATACAGCGCAGTGCCTAAGTGGTTGTAAGCTAGGGCAAATTTGGGGTCAAGTTGGATGGCTTGGCGATAAGCTGCGATCGCATCTTCCAGTTTCTCGTAGTCTCTAAGCGCGTCACCCAGACCGATGTAAGCATAGACAAATTTAGGGTCAAGTTGGATGGCTTGGCGGTAGGCGGTGATCGCTTGCTCTAGTTTTGCCTCGTCACTATTGTAGTAATAAGTGTTAGATTTGAGGTCAACTTGGATCGCTTGACGGTAGGCTTCTTCTAGTCTCCCATAGTTATATATCGTATAGCCTAGATTGTAGTAAGCTAAGGCAAATTTGGGGTCAAGTTGGATAGCTTGACGGTAGGCAATGATCGCTTCCTCCACTTTCCCCTGTTGTCTCAGGGCATCCCCCAGATTGTTGTAAGCTACGGAATTATTCGGGTAAACTTGAATTACTCTACGCCATATCGATTCAGCCTGAGTGTAGTTACCAGCACTTTGAGCCGCATTACCCTGTTGAGATAACTCCTCAATCGTTTGAGCCACCGCCAACAGAGGCATCCCAGCCAGAGACAAAGTTAACACCAGAGCGAGTAACCGGAAGGGGGATTTCACAGAGTACAGCCTCAATCTCAAATTTTAGGTAAAAGCAATTACTTTAGTCACTTCAATTATTGTAGCGTTAGCTCTCACAGCCGGAGAAGGCGCGCTTGCTGTAAAACTGCAAACCGTTGGATTCGTTGTCGATGTCATTGAAATGGCTTGATTGCTGCAAGAAATTCTTTTTCAGCAAGGTGATCGTTTGTTTGCCTATTATGATTTTAGGGTTAAATTCCCTTAAAATAAAACTTAAAAATGAAAGATTAAATCCTTCATTTTTAAGTTTTAACAGTCAACTGTTAACTATCTTCAAACCATCTCTGGCGAAACTTGCATTGCCGGCTGCGGCTGGAACTGGAACAGCGAATAAACCACATTGCGGCGGATATCCGTCATCATGTCCAAAAACAGCTCGTAACCTTCAGTTTTGTACTCGATTAACGGGTCTTTCTGACCGTAACCGCGCAGCCCTACAGACTCGCGCAAAGCATCCATTTGTTGCAAGTGTTCCCGCCACAAAGTATCAATTTGCTGCAAAATAAAGAACCGTTCCGCATCTCGCATCAATTCGGCTCGGATTGCATTAACTTCCGCTTCTTTGATGTCGTAAGCATTGCGGACTTGTTCGTGCAAGAAAGTTTTAACTTCCTCAACGGACAAATCTTCTAGTTGATCCGGTGTCATGTCAGCGAGCAGATAAACAAATTCCTTCACCTTGCTCACAAGTTTGTCGAGTTCCCATTCTTCCGAAGGTAAATCGGGATTGATGTATGCTCCCACGATATCATCCATCGTCTGTTCGGCATATCTAATTACCTGTTCCTTGGAGTCCAAACCTTCCAATACTCGGCGACGTTCCGCATAGATTGCTCGACGCTGATTGTTCATCACTTCGTCGTATTCAAATACCTGCTTGCGGATATCGTAATAGTAGGTTTCGACTTTTTTCTGAGCGCCTTCGAGGGAACGAGTCAGCATTCCAGATTCGATCGGCATATCTTCCTCAACACCGAAAGCCTTCATCAAACCGGCCACCCGTTCGCCGCCGAAAATCCTGAGCAAATTGTCTTCCAAACTCAAGAAAAACCGTGTGGAACCAGGGTCTCCTTGGCGTCCCGCCCGGCCGCGCAACTGATTGTCGATCCGGCGCGATTCGTGGCGTTCGGTACCGATGACGTGCAAGCCTCCCAACTGCACCACTTCATCGTGTTCGGTGCTGGTAAAAGCATCGTACTCCTTGCGAGTTAAATTGTAAGCTTCCCGCAATTTTTGAATTACCGGGTCTTTTGTCGGCGCTTTTTCCGAAGCTATAGCCACGATATCATCGGCTTGCAATTCCGAGAGCGATCGCTCGCCGTACTCCTTCACCGCCAATTCCACCGCCGCCTTGAGCATTTGCTCGGCATCTTTCGATAACTGCGTCGGGAAAATCTGCGCCGAAGCTTTCCAAGACTTTACCTTTTTCGCAGTCTGACCAAAACCTTGAGGTGCGGGGCGGCCGCTAATACCAGGCACTTGCACCACCGAAAACCCGTCGTCATCTTCGGGTTGCACGATCCGGGGCATAAAATACTCCCGCAACTTCAGGCGCGCCATGTACTCAGAATTACCGCCCAAAATAATATCAGTACCGCGTCCCGCCATGTTCGTGGCGATCGTCACAGCACCCTTGCGTCCGGCTTGAGCGATAATTTCTGATTCCCGCTCCACATTTTCCGGTTTAGCATTGAGCAAATTGTGAGGAATTTTGCGTTCCAGCAGCAGCCGCGACAGCAACTCCGACTTTTCTACGCTTGTAGTACCCACCAGCACCGGCCGACCGATCTCGTGCATTTCCGCGCATTCTTGGGAGATCGCATTCCACTTGCCAGCCTCCGCCTTGTAAACCATATCCGAAAGGTCAGTACGGCTGGTAATCCGGTTAGTGGGAATCAGCGTTACTTCCAGATTGTAAATCTTCTCAAACTCCGTCTCTTCAGTCTTTGCCGTCCCAGTCATCCCCGACAGCTTCGGATAAAGCAAAAAGAAATTCTGATAAGTAATAGTCGCCAGCGTCTGAGTTTCCGGCTGAATTTCCGCCCGTTCCTTCGCTTCGATCGCCTGGTGCAAACCGTCACTCCAGCGCCGTCCCGGCATCACCCGGCCCGTAAACTCATCCACAATCACGACTTCGCGATCGGGAGTGACGATGTAGTTAATATCCTTAATAAACAATTCCTTCGCCTTAATCGCATTAAAAATGTAATGCGCCCAAGGGTCAGCCGGGTCGTACAAATCCGTAACGCCCAACAACCGCTCAGCTTCACCAAACCCTTCATCGGTCAAAAGCACATTCCGAGCCTTTTCGTCAACCTCGTAATGTTCTTCATTTTCCTTTCTCAGAGCAGCAGCTACTTCAGCCGCCCGCATATACTTCTCACTCGGGCGTTCCACCTGGCCGGAAATAATTAGAGGCGTCCTGGCTTCATCGATCAGCACCGAGTCAACCTCGTCAATCACGCAGAAATTAAAAGGACGCTGCACTACATCTTCCATGACAGTAGCCATGTTGTCGCGCAAATAATCAAAGCCCACCTCGCTGTTAGTGGCGTAGGTAATATCGCAGCTATAATTTTTCTTTCGTTCCACCTGATCCATGCCCTGCTGAATCAGTCCCACAGTCAATCCCAGGAAGCGGTGCACCTGTCCCATCCATTCCGCGTCCCGCCTTGCGAGATAATCGTTGACGGTGATGATGTGTACGCCTTTGCCGTTGAGGGCGTTGAGGTAAGCCGGCAGCGTCGCCACGAGAGTTTTGCCTTCACCGGTTTTCATTTCGGCAATTTGGCCTTTGTGCAGGATAATGCCCCCGAGGAGTTGGACATCAAAGTGGCGCATTCCTAAAACCCGTTGTCCCGCTTCCCGCACCACTGCAAAAGCCTCCGGCAAGATTTCGTCTAGGATCTCTTTCTCTTCGTTGAGAGATTTAGCTTTTGCCAGACGTTCTTGAAACTCCGCCGTTTTCCCTCTGAGGCCGTCGTCTGAGAGGGCGCGGATGTCTTCTTCCAAAATATTGATATCAGCTACCCAAGGCTGAAATTTTCTCAGTTTGCGCGCGTTGGGATCGCCTAGCAGATTTTTAAACATGGCAGGAGAGGCAGATTTTTAATAATTTAGCTATTAGCTTTCAGGGTTACGGGCTGTAGTGTTAGCCACAACATATACCCTCCCCGATTGTAGCAACCATTGGCTATCCTGGCCGTCGCTGGGGTCGATCGACCGATTTTGGATTTTCGATTTTGGATTTTCGATTGAATAATCGATCGATTTTAGATTTGGGATTTGGGATTTTCGATTGAATAGTTGACCTCTGTTCCCGGTTATTAAGGGGATGGAGGGCCCTAATCGTCAAACAGCAGACTGACGGCATTTTTGGTGAAATTTCCGGAAGTGCGATCGGGTTTTACTGGCGCAAAAGCTACATACTTCTAAAAAGGCACTGGCGATCGATTTCCCTCACCCACCACCAAATCCCACAACACATCAATACCTAAACAGACATATTTTGCATCCTGATGGCTATCTATCCATTGCACGACAGCAGTCAAAACGTGACTAGATTTCAGACCCAACTTACCCAAGGCTTCTGCTGCTGCCGAGTAATGCACAACAAAGTCATTCCTCTCTTCGAGACGTAACAGCAGAGCATTGATGACAGTTTCTGAAGCATTTCCCAAGTTACCCAAGGCTTGGGCTGCCGAGCTACGCATTGAGTTATCCTCATCTTCCAGACGTAAAAGCAGAGCATTGATGACAGTTTCTGAAGGATTTCTCAAGTTACCCAAGGCTTGGGCTGCCGAGCTACGCACTGAGTTATCATCTTCCAGACGTAACAGCAGGGCACTGATGACAGTTTCTGAAGCATTTCCCAAGTTACCCAAGGCTTGGGCTGCCGAGCTACGCATTGAGTTATCCCCATCTTCCAGACGTGAAAGCAGAGCATTGATGACAGTTTCTGAAGCATTTCTCAAGTTACCCAAGGCTTGGGCTGCCGAGCTACGCACTGAGTTATCTTCATCTTCCAGACGTAACAGCAGGGCACTGATGACAGTTTCTGAAGCATTTCCCAAGTTACCCAAGGCTTGGGCTGC
>NZ_JAUBQN010000027.1:63493-95175 GCF_036701295.1 Microcoleus harperi Pol14_C6
CGAGCTACGCATTGAGTTATCCCCATCTTCCAGACGTGAAAGCAGAGCATTGATGACAGTTTCTGAAGGATTTCTCAACCTGCCCAAAATAGATGCTGTCCAGCTACGCACTGAGTTATCCCCATCTTCCAGACCTAGTACCAGAGCATTGATGACTGTTTCTGAAGGATTTCCTAAGTTACCCAAGCTCTGTGCTGCAAATAAACTTACCGCGCCAACCCTATCTTGAAGACGTAACAGCAGGGCGTTAATGACGGTTTCTGAAGCATTTCCCAACCAACCCAAGGTCTGTGCTACCAATAAACGTACCGTATAATTCTCATCTTCGAGGCGTAACAACAGGGCATTAATAACGATTTCTGAAGCATTTCCCAACCTGCCCAAGGTTTGTGCTGCATCACAACGCACATTTTCATCCCCATCTTCGAGGCGTAGTAGCATGGCAGTGATGAAAGCTTCTTTTTCCTCTAATGCTACTTGATATTCCTTCAATCGATATTGAGGAAGGCCCCTTGCTTTCAAAAGTTGCAAAGTTTGCGCTTCAAACTCAGTCTCACTCATACTGCAAAGGATTTGAAAAACCTGAGAGCGAACTCTGTAACCAACCTCTTTCTCATCCCTTACCTCCAACTCAACCAACTTCTCCAAAATCTCCACAGTTAGACTGGAATCTGCCCCCTTTAAGTCTTTAATATTTTCAGCAAGACAACTGGCAGCAAAAAACAAATCGCGGTGCAACCATTCCTCATGCTCGCTATTGGCAGCCCAAATTGCCCGCATCGCTTTCGTCGCTTTCTTCGGTTTTTGTTGAGCAATCAACAACAGCAACACTTCCCGCCAGTGGGGGTCATGCAAATGCTCTCGAATATGATTGAGAACAATCTCAAAATCATCGTCATCATCTGCCTGATAGCCGATTTGCTGAGCGCACAAATATTCTTGAAAAGTCTTGTGTACAAAAGCGTACAAATCTTGCCCTTGTTCGTTGAGCAATCCCGTCCGCTGTTGAATAAAATCAACAAATCGTTTAGCTTCCTCTTTTGCCTGGAACCGTTCAACCTGTTTTTTGGTTTTAATATTCCGAGTTAACTGATCTAACAAATCCTCCTTGACAATCAGCGTCCCGGCTTCAGGATTATCCGTACTACCCTGAGTGTGAATCCAATAGGCGAGAATTTCCATCAGCCGCCGTAAATCATCTATATCTAAACATTTGAATACCGACTGCTCTGTCAGGTTTTTGTTAGCATCCCAATTCTTTAACAGCGTCTCCACAGCTTTTTCATAAAGCTTGTGGCGTGACCTCGGCAGTACAGCTTGATAGCGGTGAATCAAAGCAATGATTGTCAGCAATAGCGGATTTCTCGCCAACAATTTAATTCGCTCATTTTCAGCGAGAGCTTTTTTAATGCTATCTTTGTGGCGTTGAGCTTCCGCCGCATCTCGAACGCGGCTGTCGTACCAGCGATTAATAAACTCATCAACCTTAGCATCATCAAACAGTTGTAACTGATAGTGTTCAAAGTCCGAAGTATTAAAAAAATCGCGTTTGTAACCAGCAGGGCGAGAAGTAATAATTGCCAGATTTTGATGATACTGCCCCAAAAAACTCTCAATGTGCTGCACCACCGCATAGCGCTTGGATTCTTCAACAACCTCATCCAATCCATCCAACAAAATCATCGCCCTACCGTCTGCCAGCCAATACTCAAAGAAGCCTTCGGGCAGCGGTTTCACGGACATAGTTTTCTCGGCAAACTGGCGGGAATAGTCGAGGAGATTGATATCTGAAAGCCTAGCAAAATCCCGAATCTTAATCAAAATCGGCAAGCAATCTCTCCCAGAATCCCAGCCGAGTTTTTCTGGAGCATTCTGAGCCAACATCACCGCAAAAAAGCTCAGTAAAGTTGTTTTGCCAGAACCAGGAGCGCCCAGCAACATAAATTTATTTGATTGATTTTGATTCAATAATTGTGATGCTAAAAAAATTCTGCCAGAGCGAGTTTCTCTCTGCAACTGTTGCAGGTTTTTGCCTTCCCCCAATTCTTGGAGACCCAATCGAACATGAATATTTACCTCTTCCAAGACATCCGGCATTACAAAAATCTGAGCCAACTTTTCCGATTTTTCGATTGCCTGATCTTCGACTGCAATGCCAGCAAATTTAACATCGTCAAAGCAGTTAGCCAGTTGCTTCAAATAGTCTGCTTTGGCAACTTTAAACCTTAAATAACAACTTGTTTTCTGGAAATAGGTTTCAGCAAAAACCTCCAACCAATCATGCAATCTTTCAGGAGCGAATCTGCCTTGAATTTTCTTATGGTCTGGGACTGTGGTATTAAAGGCTTCAACTAAAAACTCAACTTGAGGCTTTTCTTGGCCGTTGAAAGGTTTTAGGAGTTCTGGAAGTGCTGCACCCGTCAAGAAACTTTTAAGAAAATCTGCGACTACACCCTGTTCGCAACCAGAGAATAATTGATTTTTATCGGCAGCTTCAATCCCACAATTACAAGCTTTTTCAAAATCGTTAGGATTAAATTTTTTAATAGCTTCTTTGAATCCTATTTCTGCAAGTTTTGCGCCGATTCCTGGTGCTATTTTTAAGGCGAATGCTCCCCATTCAATCATGGTAATTTAAAATATTTGTGATTAATATAGTTTACACTGGTATTATTATCAATTTTAGTGATATTTAAAATTTTCTTGTGGGGTGGGCCCCAGAACCCGCCCCGATCGCCCTTATGGAAAATGCTGTCACATCTCAGGCCAGATTAACCCTAGTTTGAAACAGGCCTGGGTACTTCGTAAGTCAAAAAGTCATAGGCCATTTTCGTATTCGGAAAAATTGCCTGGGCTTCCTTGAGCAAATCATCCAGGACGATCGCATTTCCCGGAGCGTAACGCGGGCTAAAATGCGTCATAATTAGCTGTTTAGCCCCAGCAATCAAAGCAACTTGAGCCGCCATTGTTGAAGTTGAATGCAGGCGATCGAATGCCATTTGAGCATCTTGATGAGCAAAAGTAGCTTCATGAACCAACAAATCAGCATCCTTTGCCAATTCGACGGCCCCCTCACAAAAAACCGTGTCTGTACAATAAACAAATTTGCGCCCGATTTGATCCGGGCCACAAAAATCAGTTCCTTTAAACTGTCGCCCGTCCTCTAACTTTACCGTTTTTCCTTGTTTTAATTGACCGTAAAGCGGTCCGGAAGGAATACCCACAGCCTTCGCTTTTTCTACATCAAAATGTCCCGCACGATCTTTCTCAGTTACTCGATAACCAAAAGCAGTAACTCGGTGCTTTAAAGGGCCGCAACTAACAATATATTCGTCATCTTCATAGATGACTCCCTCGTGAATTTTGTGTACCTTAACCGGGTAAGAAAAATGAGTTTGAGAATAGCGAACACCAGCTTGCAAATATTCTTCAAGTCCCGGAGGCCCGTAAAGATCGATGCGCTTGACATTCCCCGCCAAACCGCAGCTAGCCAGCAAACCCATTAAGCCGAAAATATGGTCGCCGTGCAGGTGAGTGATGAAAATGCGGCTTAGTTGGCTGACTTTGAGATCGCTGCGGAGAAACTGGTGCTGAGTTCCTTCGCCGCAGTCAAACAGCCAGAGTTCCGCTCGCTGGGGCAACCGGAGGGCGATGCTGGAAACGTTGCGCGATCGCGTGGGTACGCCGGAGCTAGTTCCGAGAAATGTAATCTGCAAGAGTCAAATCACCTCAATTAAGTCTTAAAAAATATGTTACATATATCCAGAGTGCGACAAATCCGACATATAGGAAATAGTCGCAGGCAGGAACCGGGATAAATCGCTGTTCCTGCGAACATCTCTTCGCTAAAATCATTTTTGACAAGCGTACAGAGTGATCCACCCAATTCTAACGTTTTGTTTCTTCCGTTCCCCTTCCTTTTTCCCTTGCCTTCCCTTAAAAATTCTTAAACTCATACAGCACAGGAGGAAAATTTTCAAATGCAGTCAGGAGTATTTTTTGCTTCCGTTTTTTCGACATTAAAAAAACGCTACTTTTGGATTTCGCTGTTGTTTTGGCTGGCAATGGTAGCCCCAGCACAGGCCGCGCTGATCTTGCGAGTGGCGGTACAAGACGGGGCAAGTCAGGTAAAAGTCGGCAGTTCTACTAAGGCTGCAATCCGCGACGGTAGCGGGCGCAATTTGGGCGAATTGCCGGCAAACAGTTCTCAGTCAGCTCAATTTCGATCGGGAACAGTGGCAATTGGTCGCTGGGCGGCCAACCAAGTTTGGATCGAGCCGACGGGGAACGGTTATGTTTGGATTGGCGATCGCTGGTATCGGGGACGCACGCTTCTAGTTCCCCAAAAAGGAGGCTTGACTGCCGTCAACTACGTGGATATCGAACAATATCTCTACAGCGTTCTCGGCGCCGAAATGAGTGGCAATTGGCCTCAAGAAGCTTTGAAAGCCCAAGCAGTCGCAGCCCGTTCCTACGCTATCCACCAGCGCCTCAAAAGCGAAACCGAGCTTTACGACGTGGACAGCACTCAGTCTTCGCAGGTTTACAAAGGACTGCAAACAGAATCTTCTGGCACTTATTCCGCAGTCGATGCAACCGCCGGTCAAGTTATGGCCTACAACGGTCAGATTATTTTAGCCGTTTTCCACTCTGCCTCTGGGGGACATACTGAAAATGTCGAGGATGTTTGGACGGAACCTCTGCCTTACCTGCGTGCTGTTCCTGACTTCGACCAAGGGGCGCCGGTTTACCAATGGAAAGAAAATTTTTCTCGGGCTCAAATCAGCAGTAAGATTTCTGGCGTGGGCAATGTGATCTCGATGAAGCCAGAACGCACTACCGCTTACGGCAGCGTTTTGAGGATGAAAGTGGTCGGAGATGGCGGTTCTAGGGTCATGACTGGCGCAGATTTACGCCGGGTTTTAAATTTGAGGAGTACGCGGTTTACCGTGATTCCTCAGTATGGGGGCGGTGGGAACCCAAGGAACAGTGCCCAAGCTCCTACCGGTTTTCAAGTTGCTGGCAAAGGTTTCGGTCACGCTGTAGGAATGAGCCAGTGGGGGGCCTACAATTTGGCCAGACAGGGATATGGCTACCAGCAGATTTTGTCGCACTATTACCGGGGTGCTACTTTGGCTAGAATTGCAGTGCAGTAATTGCTGGGAATTGGGAATTGGGAATTGGGAATTGGGAATTGGGTCGAAAAGCATTGGTAATTGGGAACTTGGAAGTGGGGCGAAAAGCATCTTCGCCGAAAAGCATTGGTTATTAGAGCCAACAACAAATAACCAATAACTACTAACTACTGCCAACTGCCAACTGCCAACTGCCAACTGCCAACTGCCAACTAACTACATTAAGGATTGCTATGCAAAAGTGGGAGTATTTATTTGTGGATGCGAATATGTATCCTTTTGGAAACAAGCTGATTAGTTTATATGTAAACGGTGAAGAACAGCGAGATTGGAAACAAGGCTCGCTGCATCTATTTGTCAATCATTTGGGCGAGGAGGGATGGGAACTTGTGGCTCTGGATCACGACTCGAAGTATGACCAAAATTGTTTGATTTTTAAACGCCCTAAGCTTATTTAATAAAACTCGGAGTATAAAAAATTCTGACATCAATAAAAATTGATATTTTCCACAATTATTAGCAACGAGCTAAAAGCCAGTTCCCTAACAAAGATATATTATTGTGGAACAGGCATCCTGCCTATTCTTGAAAAGGGTGCAAGATTTGAGTGCAACCTAACTTAACAATAAACAACAGTTTTTTTTCATTAGTATTACAAGTTGTCCGAGCGATCGATCCTGCGCTGCCATTCGGCATCTATTTTCGCTGACTGCTCTAGTTCTTGTTGGGTTAATTCTGTTTCGGTTGTATAAGCTAAGTCTTCTCCTGTCAGAACGTGTTCGGCTGCAAATTCCCGGGCGTAGGCCAGTTTTTTGAGCAAGTTGGCATCGGGTTCGTTTAATAACATTGCTCGCTGCTGACGCTCTTGATTGCGGGCTTCTATCCGGCTATTTTTCCACTGAATCCAGAAGTAGCGAATTAAAGGAATTGCGAGAAATCCGACGCCGTAAATCAGGATCGTGGGATAAACAGCGCTGACGAAACCGATAAATCCACCTGCGATTAAATTATTAGTTAATAGATTCCCCAAAACTAGCGCACCGACAAGATTGACGGCTCCTAACCCTGCTGCGAGCATGATTTGGCCGGAACTGGCGTTGCTGAAACGCCACAGCATTTCTCGCAAATAAGCTGCTACTAGCTCAGAATTTCTCTCGGTGGCTGTGGTTTGCAATTGTGGGAAGTGGTAGACTATTTGCCCTTCGGGACTGACTTCGGGACGGCCGTCAAAACGGGCGAGGGCTGGTAACATATATTCTTCATATTCTCGGGCGTATCCTTGTCCGAGATTATCTAGATATGGGGCAATTTGTTCGGCGGCGACGGCGCCTCGGTTGTTGCGAATTGCAGTCGCAATATCGCTCCACTTACGCTCTTCTAGATTGTAATTAGGATTGCCGTCTCCAAATAGAAAGGAGAAAACTGCTTCTAGAAAACTCATCTGGGGTTTTTGGCCAGTTAAGCGCGATCGCTGCTGGTAGTATGGTTGGTCATGGTTCCAGTAAAATATCCAGATTAAGTCGTTCCAGAAGTAGGGAAAAAACAAAAAGCCGCCACCTCTGCCGCCCCCGCCGCCACTCTCTCCTCCTCCGCCGCCGCCGTTATTGCTGTCGCCGCTGGAGAGTAAAATCGTGATAGCAACAAAAATTAAGAGGATGGAAGCTACCAGCACTATGCCGAAAGATATCCTAATCAGATAAAATAAAATGCGCCAGATTTTTTGCCACCATTCCTGCAACTGCAAGCGCAAGAATTTGTTTCGCAAAATATCTCGAAAATTCTTGGGAAATAGGTAGGCAATGTCGCCGGATTCTGCTACTTGCAGGTTGCCGCCTGCTTCGGAGGCGAGGCTTAACAGTTCTCGCTGGGCAAAATTGACATCTAATCCAGCTTTTGCCGCCACGTCTCCAACCGTAACGCGGTAGCCAAGTTGTTCGACGGCTTGCATAATGGTGGGATTCGGAGCCATAGGTTTCTCTCTGTGAAAATTACCCGGTTATTTTTATTATATATTGCGGGAATTCGACCGGGTTTTGGCGATCGCGTTTCTGATTTTTTTTGAGACTGCCCTTGACTTTGGGGCAAAATATTGCTAGTGTTTTGCCGAATAACTTTTAGGTATGGGCTGAACTCGGATAGCTTAATAAAACTTTGTGATTGAATTTCTCCTCTGCAGGCTATTTGCTTGTTTGCTCTGAGGGTCAACGACGGGGATGGTGAGTACAGTTAGTAGGGTACGGTGCGCGATCGTCGCCCGTTGGTGTTAGCTTTCGCGATCCGAAGGAAAGCCATCGAAGAGGATTGTCCCTGCACCCTCCAGCAGAACTTTTTTCACCGTTGCGGGTTTTTGTAAGTTTTGTGTAGAGTACGAGATAGAGGTTAAAGAAATCTGGTTTTTTTGCAAGTCTTGCAAGACTTATATAAAATAGATAGAACTTGCGAGAGTGTTAAACCCAAGGGCGTGTTTTAAGGTTCGCAGTTGCGATCGACTAAACTTTTTAGCGCCCTCAACACAACGGTCCACTACAACAGTGGCGCAATTATTAATAGGAAAACTTTACAGGCTAATTTTTCTGATTAGCCGCTAACCAAAGAATCGCATATGCCAAGAACTCAACGCAACGATAACTTTATTGACAAAAGTTTCACGGTAATGGCTGATATCATCCTAAAGATTATGCCAGCCAAAAAGCAGGCGAAGGAAGCTTTTGCTTATTACCGGGATGGTATGTCGGCTCAAGCAGATGGCGAATATGCTGAAGCCCTGGACAATTATCATGAAGCGCTGAAGCTGGAGGAAGATCCTTACGATCGCAGTTATGTCTTGTACAATATGGGGCTGATCCATACTAGCAACGGCGAACACGATAAAGCTTTGGAATATTACAGCGAGGCTTTGGATCTAAATCCGAGAATGCCACAAGCACTGAATAATATTGCTGTGATTTACCACTATCAAGGGGAAAAGGAAAAGGAAGCGGGCAATCTTGAAGGGGCGGAAGGCCTGTTTGATAAAGCTGCAGATTATTGGAAGGAGGCTATTCGCTTGGCCCCTAACAATTACATTGAGGTACAAAATTGGCTGAAGACGACAGGTCGATCGCAAATTGATGTGTATTTTTAACTATGATGGGAATGGGGCAGAGGGCATGGAGCATTAGTTATTTGTTCTATGTTTGTTGTTGGTTATTGTTTATAATAAGCAATTCCCCATTCCCAATTTCCCATTCCCAATTCCCCATTCCCAATTTTTATGATTGACAGAGAAGAAGTTCGGAAAGTAGCGAATTTAGCGAGATTGGAATTAACGCCGGAAGAAGAAGAGCAGTTTACTGGTCAACTTAACGGTATTTTGGATTATTTCGAGCAGTTGAGCGAACTGGATACGAGTAAGGTGCAGCCGACAACGCGGGCGATCGATGTTAGTAACGTGATGCGATCGGACGATTTGCAACCTTTTCCTGAGCGAGAAAGTATTTTGGAGGGAGCCCCCGATCGCGATGGGGAGTTTTTTAAAGTGCCTAAGATTATGTAGGGTTCCCCCTACGCACCTAAATGAGGAACATCCCTTGAGGGGCGGGCTAGCAATGCCTACCCCAAAAGCAGATTAAATTAACTGTGGAACAGGTAATAAGTAAGCCCGGTATAAGCCACCCCACAAGCCGCTCAAACTGATAGAAACCCAACACAAGATCGCTCATAGCGATCGCTCTGTAAAGTTCATTTTTGGGGTGACAAATAGTCATGTACGTATTAATTGGTGGAGCCGGAATGATGGGGCTGGGTTTAGCCCAGCAGTTATTAAAACTCGGTCATACAGTTGCAATCATCGATGCCGACCCGCTGGCATGTCGTTTTGCTCGAGAAAAAATCGGAGTCATGGCATTTGAAGGCAGTGCGGTGAGCACAACGGTTCTTCTGGAAGCGGGTATTAAACAAGCAAACGCCGTCGTTGCTGCACTCAGGGACGATGCACTGAATTTAGCGCTGATCACCCTATCCAGAAGCTATGGCATTTCCCATATTGTGGTGCGAATGCGCGATCGCGAATTCATGGAAGCCTATCGCCTTGCCGGAGCCAGTCACATCATCAGCACGATTGATTTGGCAGTCGCAACAATGGCAAATGCGATTGAATACCCTCAAATCGAATCGATGATGCACTTTGAACAAGGACAAGTTGAGGTGCTAAAGCTGCCCGTTCCAGGCGATTGCAATGTGGCAGGTCGCACCGTTGCTCAAATTGCTCAAGACCCTGGTTTTCCAACAGGTTCGCTGATTATTGGTTATCAATGCCATGCCTGCGCCAATCTGGAGATTCCAAACGGCAATACTGTTCTAGAAGCAGGTTCTACCATTCTCGTCGTCACCCGTCCAGAGCTAGTTCACCAGATGATTGATTACCTCGGCATTCGCGCTAGTCATCTGCCAACGTTAGAAGTTTCTCATCCAAATCTTTGATGTAAGGCTCAACCAGATCCTCTGGAACAATTCGTTTGCGGAGGGCATCGCTAACGGCTCCTTTTTCTGCTAAAAGTAATCGCCGTCGAATCGTATCTAGCCCGCTGCGATCGCCCTGTACTTGCCCGGCCCGATGTTGATTGTAGAGATCGCGCAGCACTCGCTCAGAGTGTGCTACTCGCGCTTGATATGATGCCCATAACTCTTCGTAAACTGCCTTCGGCAACACGCCAGATTTCAGCAAACTATCTAGCTCATCTTGAGCCGCTTTGGAAGCGATCAACTGAATCTGTAACTGCCCAGCTTCCTGCATTACATCAGAAACACGGCTAATTTTTAGTCGTTTTACTATCCACGGTAAACTTAATCCCTGTCCGACTAAGGAGAATAAAACTGCCCCGAAAACCAGGGCAATGATGTTATCCCGTCCTGGTAGGGTCAAGGGAATCGCAACAGCTAAGGCCATTGATAGAGACCCTTTAATATTCCCTAAAACTAAAATGTGCTGCCACCGTAGCGGAATGGGACGATCGAACCAGCGCAGCCCCGCTAATAACAAATAGACCGAGAGAATTCGTCCGAGTTGATAGGCCAGAATGACGAATAAAATGGATGGCAAAATTCTCCACAGCGTCAGCGGGTTAATTTCAATCCCAATCAACAGGAAAATAAACGTATTGACGCCAAAACCAGCGTATTCCCAGAAACTCAGCAAGGTAATCCGATCCGAGGCAGACGAACTGCGAGGCAGCCCGAGGTTGCCAAAAACAAGTCCGGCGATGACCACCGCCACCGCCCCCGATACGCCTAAAAATTGTCCGATTTGGAAGGTTCCCAATGCGAGAGCGACGGTTAGCAAAAGGCTACTCAGCCGATCGTTTAAGCGAACAAATATCGGCACGCTCAAATAACCTAAAACACCCCCGACCACTGCCCCACCTAAGGCAACCACGAGCAGTTCCTTCACGCCTTGTATAGGGGTGAGAGAACCTGTCGCATAAATGACCAAAACCAAATTAAATGAAATTAGAGCAGCCGCATCATTGAACAGAGTTTCTCCCTCAACAATGGTGGACAATCGAGAAGGCACACGGATTTCTTTAAAAACCGCGATCATCGAGACTGTATCAGTGTTTGCCAGAATGACTCCGATCAGAAATGCCGGAATCCAGTCTAGCCCTAGCCCAAATTTAACCAGAACAGCGATAATAGCAGAAGAAAAGATAGAGCCTGGACCCGCCAGCAGGGCGATCGGCTTAAAGGTACTGCGGAGACGGCTGATATCCGTATTGATAGATGCTTCAAAAATAAGAATGGGTAGAAAAAGATTTAATACTAAAGATGGGTCTAAACCTATTCGACGCGATAAAACCTCCGTAATCGGCAAGCCTGCTAACACTAAGCCCGTTACATAGGGAATTCGCAACCGTTGAGTTACGAGTGCCACAACAGTTGCAATCAGCAGCAGAATGATCAAGATGATGACCAATTCAGGAATGACTCCTGCCGTTTGGCTATTTGTAGCAGGCTCGCTGCCCAAGGGAGTTTGTTGCGCTACAATCGACTCTATCACCGATACTCCTCCCATAAACTCGTTTTCCTCAAAGAAATTAACAGATTAACTACCGTTTTAGTCTACAGGAGACGGTTCACTCTGTTGTAGGCGTAACTGCAATTTATGTGGTGTATTTGGATGAATGCTGAAAAAGCTGAAACGAGATTTATGGGCGGGATCGGCGATCCGATCGTTTTTAAAGTGCAATTTTTTTGGTAGATATGGATAATTTCCAAACCCTTATAGGATGCTAATTGCTCTTAATTGTGCTGGTTTTTAATTTTTTTTAACAGTCTCTTCTGAAGTGTTGCCGACCCGATCGCGGTTGCCGCTAAGGCGGGTACTGGAACTTGTCGAGCCGTATGTCAGGAATAGGAGAGCGATCGCCCAAAATCATCTACCTTCCAATTTTTGAGTTGGTTTTGGACGTTCTGATTCGCGGGACTAAATTCCTCGAAGGTAATCGTCCTTTCTTACCTTGAATTTACCTAGGCATCACAGACACGCCACGTCAGAATCTCCCAACGTTTAAGGACAGGTTCAGCAATCACGATCTCATTTTCTCTTGCCTCCATAACGAGCAAATAATCTCCCTGGTTAAATCTGTGATTGTAAATTCTTGCTTGTTCTTCTGGTACCAACCATCCTTGAAGTGCGCCGTATAGACCGCCAGCAGTTGCAGCAATCCCACTTCCAAAGAAAGTTGCTAAAATGCTTTCCACCGCTAATGCCTGACCAATACCAGGAATTAGCAAGCTGCTGAGTCCAACAATTAAGGCTAGTGAACCTAGTCGTATGCTGCCTAAGATCGCGCCTACTTGTGCGCCTGCTGCTCTTGTGATTAAAATTTGCTGCACGCCCAGAGAGTCCAAATCATCATTGTCAGAAGGTTTCGCAATCACTGAAATCTTGTGCATGGGGAAGCCTCTGCTTTTTAGCTCAACTAGCGCCTGCTTTGCGTTTCGATGATTAGTAAATAGGCCGCTAGCACGTTGGAGGTTTTGGTAATTCATGAGAAATATTCAACGCTACAAAATTGGTAAATAGTGTGTAAAGCCGCTGGCAATGGTTGCATCACAAAAGCCACTTAGTTCAGAGGTGCAAAACGCTTTAGCAAAGCTGACAAAGGAATCATGGGCAGTCCGAATCCGATACAAATTAAGCCTTGGATTATGTTCAAAGCTTCTGTGTCGAATAACTGATTCATAATGCCCAATTGGCTAAACAGGAATTGGAGAATGAAAATAGCCCCAATGCCGATCGCCACAGCATAGCCAACGGATTCATCTTTACCGCGCAGTTTGGCGGCGATCGCCGGAATGAAGCGACTGATACTTAACAGGTAAAAAGCTTCTGCCGCCACCAATGCTTGAATTGCCATCGTCCGGGCTAGAGCTTCATTGCCTGTGGTTTGGACGATCCATTCAAACATCCCAAAGATCGCAATCCAGTTAAATACCGAAACTGTCAGAATCCGAGCGGTCAGCCTGCGAGACAGAAGCGGTTCATTGGCAGGTCGAGGCGGCTGTTGCATGACATCGGGAGAGGGTGGCTCAAATGCCAGCGGTAAGCTCAATGCAACTGAACTGACCATATTCAGCCAGAGAATTTGTACTGGCAAAATGGGTAGCGGGGTTGCCAAAAGTACGGCAATCAAGATGGTCATCGACTCTCCACCATTCACGGGCAGGATGAAGGCGATCGCCCGCAGCAGATTCTTATAAACCGTGCGTCCTTCCTCAACGGCTTTCTCGATCGAAGCAAAGTTGTCATCCGTCAGAATCATATCTGCGGCTTCTTTTGTCACTTCAGTACCCGTGATGCCCATCGCTACCCCAATATCAGCTTGCTTCAGGGCGGGAGCATCATTAACTCCATCTCCAGTCATCGCCACAATCTCGCCCTTAGACTGAAGTGCTTCGACAATGCGAAGCTTTTGTTCTGGCGCTACACGAGCAAATACAAAGCTTTGTTCGACAGCATTGGCGAATTGCTGCTGATTCATTTGAGCGAGTTCTTGACCGGTAAAAACGGGAGCCTCTTGGGTTTGATTCAGTCCCATTTGGTGCGCGATCGCTGCTGCTGTTTTGGCATGATCGCCCGTAATCATCTTCACCTGAATTCCAGCAGACTTACAGGCTTGAATCGCTTGAATGGCTTCGGGGCGAGGCGGATCGATCATGCCTTGCAGCCCCAGAAAAGTTAACCCTTGCTCAATATCAGAATGCTCAATTGAAGATTGAGAAGCGGGTACAACTTTCTTGGCAAGTGCCAGAACTCGTAGCCCTTTTTTCGCCATCCTCTCCACGGCTTGCTCGATCGGCGCTGGGTTGATGGCGATCGCCTCTCCCTCTTCATCGAGCATCTGGCGACACCGCTTCAGAATTGCCTCAATTGAACCCTTGACAAAAATCAACCGTTCTGGGCGATCGTCATGTAAGGTTGCCATGTATTGAAACTGAGATTCAAACGGCAGTGTATCGAGCCGGCAAAGCGCTTCCTCCAGTTTCTCAGTGATTAACCCCGCTTTTTGGGCTACGGCAACCAGCGCCCCTTCCGTTGGACTGCCGATCGCAGTCCAGTTCCCGTCTAGTACGTCTAGATAAGAATCGTTGCACAACAGTCCTGCTTGCAGGCATTCATATAAAGCAGGTGCGTTCGGCAGGTCAACGGAGTGTCCGTTTACAGAAATTTTCCCGTCAGGTGCATATCCTCCACCGCTAACCCGATATCGCTTTCCACCGGCATCGATCTCTTGAACAGTCATTTGATTTTCTGTCAAGGTTCCGGTTTTGTCGGAACAAATCACGGTGGTGCTGCCCAGCGTCTCAATTGCCGGAAGTTTGCGAATAATGGCGTGTTGGTTTGCCATCCGGGAAACGCCGATCGCCAGTGTCACCGTTAAAATCGCGGGCAAGCCTTCAGGAATTGCGCTGACTGCCAGCGCCACAGAGGCCTTGAACACCTCAACCCAAGAAAATCTCTGGGCAATGCCTGCAGCAAAGGTGAAGGCAGCCAAACCTAAAATGACGTACAGCAAGGTTTGGCTAAATTTGTCAATTTTGCGACTCAGTGGGGTTTCCAACGCGGTGCTTTGCTGCATCAGTTGGGAAATGTGTCCCGTCTCGGTCATGTCACCAATGCTGACGACCAGTCCGCGTCCCTGTCCAAACGTTACCAGGCTTCCGGTATACGCCATGTTCGTGCGCTCGGCCAGTGGAACGTCTGCCTCTAGCGCCTGGGATTCCTTCTCAACCGGGACAGATTCTCCCGTTAACGCTGACTCATCGACCTGTAAGTCACGGACTTCGATCAGCCGCAGATCCGCAGACACTTTATCCCCAGAAGACAGCAAGACGAGATCGCCCGGAACCAGTTCGCTGGATGAAACCACTTGCTTTTGACCGTTGCGGAGAATGGTTGCCTCAGTTGCAACAGATTTTGCTAAAGCGGCGATCGCATTTTCGGCCTTTGATTCTTGAACAAAACCAATGGTGGCATTCGTCAGAGCCACCCCAAAAATTACCCCTGAATCAATCCACTCTTTGAGAAATGCTGTTACTATGCCAGCGGCTAACAAAATGTAGATTAGCGGCTGATTCAGTTGCTGAAAAAATCGCAACCAGGCACTTTGCTGCTTCTGAGCCGTTAGTTGATTGGGGCCGAGGATCTCGCGCCGTTGTGCTGACACATCGGAAGATAGACCTATTTCCAGGTCAGTATCTAAAAGCCGAGCCACTTTCTCGACAGAGAGGTGATGCCAAGAGTGTTCTACTAATTTTTCTACATTCGTTGCAGTCATAAAGTTTCTTGTCAAGCCAAGTGCTTCTCTGTTGTTTCGTCTTGTTTCTAGCGTCATTGATGAATGTGAGCAAAAAGTGATGGACTGATTTCTGTTACTCACATTTGGATCACATTTGCTCCCTAGACATAGGTAGATAAGGGATTGAGATAGCTTGTGGACTTGCAAACCTCAGTTCACTGTATTTGATTTATTGTTGCCTTTTAATAGTGCTGTAAAAAGCATTACTTTTGATGGAGGAACGATTGTACATTCACTTGTTAAGTTGAGATGATGAAAAACTTCCTGCTGAAGTTTATCGGCAAAATTGCGTTTCAAAACAAACAAAACAGACAAAGAGTATGCAATTATTAAAGCTATTGGTGCAAGGAATCAGCGTCAGCACTGTTGCAATTTTGGGTTTAGGTGCTTGCAACCCGCCCAATAATTCACAGACAACTGTTCCATCTACTTCTGGTCCCACAACTGCCACTGGAAATACGACTGCTCCAACCGCTTCTGCGCCTGCAACCACGACCGCACAGACGGCTGACAATCAAAACATTGACGATATTGCCGATCGCGTAGAAGATGCCTTGGACTCGGATACCACCCTCAAGCAATTCGATTTGGACGCAGACGATCGAGCTAATGCGATTGTGTTAACCGGGCGCGTTCAAACGGCCGAACAAAAAGCATTGGCAGAACAAATCGCTCGGCAAGTTGCAGCGAATGTTTCCATCACTAACGAAATCGTCACTCAGTAGTTCCTAACAGTGAAGTGGCAAGAGCCTTTGGCGCTTGCCACTTAACAAATTTGCGCGATCGCAGCCAGGAAACCTATGGATTTGCCAGCCTTATTTGACTGGATGCGATCGCAATATTGAAACAATAAACTTATTCAACGATCTCGTAACGGACTAACTGGCGAACATTTTGACGCGATAACTGTAGTTCTTGCGCGATCGCTGCCTCTATCTGGGTTGCGTCAGTCATTGGCAATTCTAATTCCAATTGCTTCAAAATGGGTTCTGCTGTTTCTACCGCAACCAAGGTTGTTCCTTGTTTTCGGTTAATCACCGCGTTGATGAGCAATATATTGACAGACACTGTTGCTTTAAGCTGGGTATCTGCCTGAAGTTTATTCTTTGGGATCTGGGGTTTTTGTAATTCTTGAGCCATTAGGAAACTGGAACCAACCCAAAACGCGATCGCCACAATCGGCAATGGCAACCAAAACTCTGCGCCTGATGCTTTTAGCCAACGTTTAGTAACCTGCCACATACTACACCTATCTGTTTTAAACGCTTGCCCGGCGATCTATTTGCACTTTAGTGGACCGATCGGTATGCTGAAATCATACTCAAGGGAGATGCGTCAACTATTCGAGTTCTATATAAACAGCAATCAGCGATGTGGGCTGAACAAAATTACAGCAGTTCCAATCAGGGAAATTGTAACACCAAGCAAGTCCCACTTATCTGGCTTAACTCCTTCAATGAGCCACAACCAAACCAGAGATGTAAGAATGTAAATACCGACCTAGGCAGCATATACTCTTCCAGCATTTGAAGCATTGACTTGAGTTAGAGAAAGCGCAAAACTGATTAAAGCTAAAATGCCTGGAAAAATCCACAAAATACTCTTTTCAAGTCTCACCCATGCCCAGAAAGCGTAACACCCAGAGATTTCTCCTAGAGCTGCAAGTAGAAAAAAAGTAAGTGTTGGCATTTTTAGATTAATACTTAAAATAGGTAAATTTCACCAGCATATCAACAGCAATTCTCATTTTGGAACCCTTGCACTATAAATTGAGCTTTCAAGCCTAGATTGCTAACGAGGGAATAAGGGTTTCAGATACCGAAATTCTTCAAAATAGCGAGTTTTGATGGGAATCACTCTCATAATCTTGCATAATGAAACCTGCTGTCACCATACCTCTTATGTCAGATCAACTTATGTCAGATCGACCTGCACCAGAAATCGAACTGCTCCATGCGGCGTACGCAGCCTTCAACGCGCGGGACATTGACGCTGCCCTTGCCCTCATGACTCCGGACGTGGCTTGGCCGAAAGCGTTCAAAGGCGGTTTTGTCCGTGGACCTGAAGAAGTTTGCGCTTACTGGACGGAGCAATGGAGCGAGATCGATCCGCACGTCGAGCCGGTTTCCTTTTACTCGGAGGAGATCGGGCACATTTTGGTCGATGTGCATCAGGTCGTGCGTGACTTGGCTGGAGCAGTTCTTGTCGATGAGCGCGTGGGTCATCGATTCACCCTCGATCGCGGCTTGATTCAAGCCATGGAAGTCTGTCCATCTCCATCGTCCACCCCAGAGTCCTCACCAGTTCAAACTTCTCTGCCAAAGTCATAATGAGAATTGCTGGCATATCAATATATCAACGTTTATAAGCCAAATTAAAGAAATATATGAGAATCCTACTTGTGGAGGACGACCCAAAGCAACTGATGCCGCTGCAAACGATACTAGCTCAAGCAGGACATAGCGTGGATGGGGTAAAAGATGGAGAGACGGCACAGTGGCTGTTATCAGAAAAAGATTATGATTTGTTGATTTTGGACTGGATGTTGCCACATATCAGTGGGGTAAATCTGTGTCGTCAATATCGAGCCGCAGGGAAAACAGCGCCGATTTTGATGATCACCGCAAGAGACACCACCCCTGAAAAAGTGACCGGGTTAGACGCAGGTGCAGATGACTACTTGGTGAAACCGATCGATTTGGTTGAATTCATGGCACGAGTCCGGGCATTAAGACGGCGATCACCCCTTTGGCAAGGAGATACGCTCAGCCTTGAGGATCTGCACCTCCACCTCGATACTCTGACTGTTGAGCGACAAGGTGCAACCGTTTCCCTCTCCAGTCGCGAGTTTCAGTTGTTGGAATATTTTATGCGTCATCCTCGACAGGTTTTGAGTCGGAATCAGATTGAACAAGCGGTGTGGGAATGGGGGACTCAACCAGAGAGCAATGCGATCACCGTTCTAGTTCGCAAACTCCGCCAACGCTTGCAGGCTGTAGGATCGGCAGACTGGATTGAGAGCATTTACGGTATGGGTTATCGCCTCACTTCCCCTGAACAGTAACGATCGTAAAGGCACGCCGTGTTCAATCAAAGTCGTCGCAATCTGGCTCGTTGGTTCACCCTCTCAATGGGAAGCATTCTCGTGCTGTTTGCTGGGGTGATTTATCAGATTGAGGTGAAAGATAAACTAGAAGCGCTTGACCTACTGCTCTATGACAAAACTAGAGTCATGGCTGCCAGCGTGTATTATGAAGTTCGCCAAAACCAGAACCAGGTCGATCTGAGTCATGTCCCCTTGTTAGGCAGTGGGTCTCATCCCCTTGCAGAAGATCTGATTTATGTGCGCTGGTTTAACGCCCAAAGGCGGCTCGTTCGTTTTTTTGGAACTCCTTCCCCAGAGCAGTTAAATACGCCCTTTGGTTATCTCACAGTTCGATCAACCGATCCACTTTTGGGAAAAGGAATCTGGCTGCGTCAGGTGACATTACCCGTTGAAGGTAGAACAGGGGTACTCGGTTATCTTCAGGTTGCAACTCCCCTGACAGAAACTCAAAACAGGCTCACTGAGCTTCAGATCGTGCTAACTCTCGCTGTCCCGCTGACACTGGGCTTAATTGCCCTCACAGGTTGGTTTCTTAGCGGGCTGGCCATGCAACCGATTCGGCAAGCCTATCAACAACTTCAACGCTTTACAGCCGATGCTTCCCATGAGTTGCGATCGCCCCTCTCTGCCATCCTCACCAATGCCCAGCTTGGGTTAATGATTGCGACTGATGACTCGCGCTACCACCCCCCCTTGGAAAACATTGTAGACAGTGCCAAATCAATGGGACTGCTGGTGAATAATTTGCTGCTGTTAGCTCGTCATCAAGGACGGCTTGTGCCTGAATCGCTCAAGTTACTCAATCTCAACGATCTGCTGAGCAATTTAGCAACCGAGTTCGCTCCGCTTGCACAATCTCAGAACCTCAAACTAACCTACAAACCCTCTGAGCAACGGAGCGAATTGTGGGCTGACCCTGATTTGCTACGGCAGGTAGTCGAAAACTTGCTCAACAATGCCTGTAAATACACGCCTGCTGGAGGAATGGTACAATTACGCTTAATTTCCCATCCAGGCTGGGCAATCATTCAGGTACTCGACACGGGCATCGGCATTCCAGAATCGGACTTACCCTATATTTTCGATCGCTTCTATCGGGTTGACACTGAGCGATCGCTCGATAGTGGTGGATTTGGCCTAGGGTTAGCGATCGTGGAACAGATTGTCGAGGCCCACGGTGGAAAAATTCATGTGACGAGTGAAGTGGGCAAAGGCTCAACGTTTCAGATTGAACTGCGGCTCAAACCTTATCACTAAGCCGCCTCAAACGAGAGAGAAGGTGCACTCTGCTGTAGGCGTAACTGCAATGTATGTGGTGTATTTGGATGGATGTTGATGGAGCTGAAACAGCATTTCTGGGTTGCTTGGGCGATCGCCGCGATCGTCATTACCTCTTGTTCAGAGCAAACTACCTCACAAAGGCAACAACCTGATACAAAACGTGAAACCTCACTGAGATCGGTCACGTTAGATAAAACAAAAGTTGTGATGGGACAAACCGTATATGTCCCTATTTATTCGCATATTTATCACTACAATAGCCAGGATGATGTGATGGAGTTGTCAGCCACGCTCAGTATTCGCAATACGGATCTGACGAATTCGATTATTATCACTTCTGTGCGTTACTACGATACCGATGGGCAATTGATTAGGCAGGATATTAAGAGTCCTGTAGAACTCAAGCCGCTTGCTTCCACAGACTTTTTCATTGCAGCAAATGATACAAGTGGAGGGTCAGGTGCAAACTTTATTGTGGAGTGGGTTGCAGAAAAAACGGTTTATGAGCCTATCATTGAAGCTGTCATGATTAGTACCTCTTTTTCTCAGGGCATTTCATTTGTTAGTCCTGCTAAAGTTCTCAAGCAACACAGGATGCAGAAGTGATTTTAGATGATTAAATTATTGCTCTATAAGGTAGTTTTTGATTAGCCTATAAGGGATTGCAGGATGGTTAGTAAAATGTTGTATTTTGTCAATAAAATTTCTATACGTTCATACCAAATTAGCTTTTGACTCATTTTTTGTGGCAATTTTTGTTAATAGAGTACGTTCACTAACAGCAAGAACTTTCTACTTAATATCTTTTAATAATGTTGATTAAATGTTGGGAAATTAAACCTTTCATTAAATTAAATAAAATATTTTTTTAGGGTTGCTTAATTAGGAATAAAAAAATACTTATAAATCAAGAATTTTTGTGAACACTGGTTTATATAATTTGTCTCCTTACTCTTTTATACCGTAAATCAGAAACGCCTATTTTTTCAATCAGGCAGCTATAAAGACTGAAAGTTGTCAAGTTAAGTTGAGTTGTTTACAACAACCAAAATACTTAAAAAGAAAACCCCTAAGAACTTTTATTAGACTTGACTAATCCCGACATTGATTGTAACATTGATAGCGTTGCTTAATCATGGTATAAAAAAATAACTTGAAAATCGGGAAGTTGGGTAAATACTGGTTTCTATGACTTGCATATTTAGCCTTTCCTACCCTAAATCAGCAACGCCAAATTTTCTAAAGTGTGAGAAGAGGTATAATATGTATTGCCTGGTGCAAACCTTCAACAAATAAAATTTACAAGCAGAAATTTAAAATCTAAAATCGAATGAGTTACTGCCTAAACCCCAACTGTTCCAAGCCGCAAAACCCTCCCGCAGCCAAAATTTGTAGGAATTGCCGTTCAAAACTGCTGCTGCGCGATCGCTACCGGGCTATAAAGGCGATCGGACAAGGCGGTTTTGGTAGAACATTTCTCGCCGTTGACGAAGACAAACCCTCAAAACCTCGCTGCGTCATCAAACAATTTTTACCCCCAGAAACCCAACTCATCCCATCAGCAAGCAATCGCAACAGCAAAAAAGCAGCCGAACTTTTTGAACAAGAAGCAATGCGATTAGACGAATTGGGCAAACACCCTCAAATTCCCGAACTCTTAGCCTATTCCATCCAAGACAGCAGACAATATGTAGTCCAAGAATTTATCGACGGGCAAAATTTAGCACAAATTGTAGAAACAGAAGGCACATTTACAGAAAATCAAATTCAAGACTTACTCAATAGCTTATTACCCGTCCTTCACTTCATCCATTCCCACCACGTTATTCACCGAGACATCAAGCCCGGAAACATCATCCGCCGCGCCGACAAACAATTAGTTTTAGTAGACTTTGGCGCCGCAAAAATTGCCACAGGTACAGCCTTACTCAAAACAGGAACTAGCATCGGCAGCCCCGAATACATCGCCCCCGAACAAGCTAGAGGCAAAGCATTTTTTACCAGCGATTTGTACAGTTTAGGCGTAACTTGTTTGTATTTGTTAACTCAAGTTTCCCCTTTTGACCTGTTCGATCCTGGTGAAGATGCCTGGATATGGCGGCAGTATTTGGCCAACAACCCGGTGAGTGAACAACTCGGAAAAATTTTAGACAAAATGATTCAAAATGCTACCAACCGCCGCTATCAAACGGCTCTTGAAGTATTAAAAGAAATTAATCCCCAAGTGGCGATCGATCTAGCAATTCCTCAAATAAATTCCAAGTTAGTTAAACCAGGAAAAACTCCCCCCCAGCCCCAACAGCAAACCTATAACTGGCAATGTCTTCACACCCTGACAGGTCACAAAAACTTAATTTACTCTGTGGCTTTCAGCCCCAACGGAGAAGTTGTAGCCAGCGGCAGCGATGACAAAACAATCAAGCTGTGGGGAGTTGAAGACGGGCAAGAAATTCTCACCCTGACAGGACACGCTAACTCGGTTTATACAGTAGCTTTCAGCCCGGACGGACAGATGCTAGCCAGCAGCAGCCACGACAAAACTGTCAAACTTTGGCGGATGAAAGATGGGCAAGAAATCCGCACCCTGATCGGTCACAGTAACTCTGTTTACGGGGCAGCTTTCAGTCCCGATGGCGAAATTATTGCTAGCAGCAGTTGGGACCAAACAATCAAGATTTGGCGAGTCAAAGACGGGCAAGAAATTCGTACCCTTGCGGGCCACACCAATTTAGTTTATTTTGTTGCTTTTAGCCCTGATGGCGAAACTCTTGCTAGCTGCAGTTGGGACAGAACAGTCAAAATTTGGCGAGTTAAAGATGGGAAGCTAATTCGTACACTTACAGGTCATATAGACTCCGTTCGTTGCATAGCTTTTAGTCCAAATGGAGAGTTTTTGGCTAGCGGCAGCCATGACAATACTATTAAAATTTGGTGGATCAAAGATTGGCAAGAAGTTTTAACTATCACAGGACATTCTTGGTATGTTGATTCTATTGCTTTTATTCCCGATGGCGAAATTCTGGCTAGCAGCAGCAATCAAACTATCAAGATTTGGCGAGTGAAAGACGGCCAAGAAATTTGTAATATTGCAGGTCATACTAACTCGGTGTATTCGGTTAATTTTAGCCCGGAAGGAGAGTTTTTGGCTAGCGGCAGCAGTGACAAAACTATTAAGATTTGGCAGAATATGATGTTTGTTTAATAGCCCATAATTAAAGTTATAAGTCATGATAAAGATTGTAACCAAAAGATTTCTGCTGCGTGACTTTGTAGATTCCGATCGATCGCCATTCTTGGACTATCAAGCCGATCCGCGCAACCAGACATTTTATGAACCCGATCGGTCTACTCCCGACCATGCCGCACGTCTATTCGAGATGTTTCAGGCATGGGCAGGCGATCGCCCTCGACTCAATTACCAACTGGCGATCGTACAACGACAGGAACCTTACGCCCTTGTCGGTTGCTGTGGACTGCGGGGAAGATTGTCTGAAACTGGCGAGATGGAATTTGGTCTGGAACTGGCACCAGCCTATTGGGGACGATATGCCTACGCGATCGAGGTGGGGCGTGCGCTGCTGGACTTTGGTTTCGCGGAACTCGATCTGAAGGCGATCTCCGGGTCTACCGTCAGTGCAAATACCCGGATCGCTCGCTTGGCCGAGTGGATAGGAGCAGAGGTGGTTGCTACCCGCCCAGGGTCCTCATGGATGTCCGATCGCGGTTGGAGCGAGGTCGATTGGCGGATTGCACGGGCGCAATGGGAGCACCGTACTCTGCGGCACGGCCGATAATATATGTTTGTTTTGTGAACGGTTTATGAATGAGACAGCAGCCAATCAAATCCGTCAGCAGGTGGAAGCTGTGTACCGATCCGAGTCGCGTCGCGTTTTAGCCACACTGATTCGACTCCTGGGCGACTTCGACCGCGCCCAAGAGGCGATGCACGAAGCCTTCGCTGCGGCTGTAGCGCAATGGCCCCGCGACGGCATCCCCGCTAACCCGCGATCGTGGCTTGTATCTACGGGTCGCTTTAAAGCGATCGACACCATCCGCCGTCGCGCTCGCTTTGATACGCACTTGGCAGAACTCGCTCAACAACTCGATCCGAGTGACACCACAATCGAGGATGACGAAGACGTTGAGGACGATCGCCTGCGCTTGATTTTCACTTGCTGTCATCCGGCCCTGTCGCCAGAAGCTCAGGTGGCGTTGACGCTGCGGGAAGTCTGCGGACTCAGTACCGAGGAAATTGCCAGCGCCTTCCTGATTGCTCCCCCCACGTTGGCGCAGCGGATCGTGCGGGCCAAGGCGAAGATCCGATCCGCACGCATTCCTTATCAAGTGCCGTCGATAACCGATTTGCCCGATCGATTGGACGCCGTGCTTCAAACGATCTACCTGGTGTTTAACGAAGGGTACGCGGCCTCATCTGGCAGATCGCTGACGCGGGCAGATATCGCTGACGAAGCGATCCGTTTGGGACGGCTGGTAATGGAACTTTTGCCAGACTCCGAAGCGATCGGACTCCTGGCGCTGATGCTGCTGCAAGCATCGCGGCGCACCGCACGCACCTCCTCCACAGGCGACCTGATCCTTCTAGAAGACCAAGATCGATCGCTCTGGAATCAAGCACAAATTTCTGAAGGCAGGTTACTGGTGCAGCAATCGCTATCATCGGGACGGTTTGGTTCGTACACGCTTCAGGCTGCGATCTCAGCGGTGCATTCAGAGGCCCAGAGTGCTGCTGCCACGGACTGGGCGCAGATTGTGGGCTTATACGACCTGCTCGTGCAATTAGAGCCGTCGCCGGTTGTTGCCTTAAATCGGGCGGTGGCAGTGGCAATGCGCGATGGCCCCTTAGCGGGACTGCAATCGATCGACGAAATATTAGCGCGCGGCGATTTGGCAGACTACCATCTAGCACACTCCGCGCGAGCCGATTTGTGTCGGCGGCTGGGCAGAACGGCTGATTCCAGAGAATCCTACCAAAAGGCGCTGGCGATCGTGAAACAGGAACCAGAGCGTCGTTTTCTCGAAAAACGCCTTCGCGAGTTAGGTTGAAAAAATTTTTTATTCCGCTGTCGATTTGCAGCTTCGCCGAACGACTACTAAATGAAGGCGACTATCTCAGATCGAATTTTGGAGATAACGATGAAATACATATTGCTGATTTACAGCGACGAAAATGCCTGGACTCAAAGCGAGCTGCTGCAATGCTACGCAAAGTCTTTGCAGCTAACCCAAGAACTGCAAGCGAACGGTCAATATTTAGGTGCTTCGCCGCTACACTCGATCGCCACAGCAACCAGTATTCGAGTGCGTGACGGCAAAAAACTTGTCACCGATGGGCCGTTTGCGGAGACGCGCGAACAACTCGGCGGCTACTTTCTGATCGATGCCAAGGATCTTGACGAAGCGATCGCGATCGCAGCACGCATACCCAGCGCCAGTAAAGGTACGGTTGAAATTCGCCCGATCGTGGAACTGTCGGGCTTGCCATCAGACCAGTAGTTGCCGTCAATACCGCTCAACGCAAACTTCCACATCCGCACTGACAAACTTTTCCAGAAAAAATGTTCAACTTGTCGATCGCGCAGACCTCTATTCGACTAGATGGTAGAGCAAGGGTTAGCAGTTTTCAATCTGCGCCCGGAAAACCAATCGACATCAATAAGGAGATACCGCAATGACTGTGACAACTGAAACCACCAAAACACAAGACGAAGCCCAGATTCGACAAATCATCGCAGATACCGCCAGTGCCATCTGCGCCAAAGACCTCGATCGCATCATGGCGCACTACGCCCAAGATGTGATTATTTTCGATGCCATACCGCCGTTCCAAACCAAAGGTGCAGATGAATTTCGACGGACGTGGGAGGCCTGCCTGCCTTGCTTCCCGGACTCCTTCGGGATTGAGATGCGAGACCTCAGCCTCACCGTGAGCGGTGATTTGGCTCACGCGCACTGGTTTTTTCACTTCACTGGGATGCCAAAAGATCACCCAGGGGCGCAGATGTGGATGCGAATGACCTCTACGTGCCAGCGGAAACAGGGCAGATGGCAGATCGTGCACGAGCATTGCTCTGTCCCCTTCGATCCAGAAACGTCTAAAGCCGTTTTCACGATCGCACCTTAGCCCAGCTCAACAACTATAAACAAAAGGAGATTTCACGATGAAAGTCATGGTTCTAGTCAAAGCTACCGAAGACTCAGAGGCAGGCGTCATGCCCAGCGAACAGCTTCTGACGGAAATGGGGCAATACAACGAAGCATTGGTTAAGGCGGGAATTATGCTCGCTGGCGAAGGGCTACATCCCAGCTCAAAAGGAGCGCGGGTGACGTTTTCAGGCACAAATCGCAGCGTGATTGACGGGCCGTTCACAGAGACAAAAGAACTGATTGCCGGATTCTGGATCTGGCAAGTGCAGTCGATGGACGAAGCGATTGCCTGGGTCAAACGCTGCCCCAACCCGATGCCAGGAGAATCCGCGATCGAAATTCGCCCCATCTTTACAGAAGAGGACTTCGGCGAATCCTTGACGCCCGAACTCAGGGAACAGGAAGAACGCATTCGGGCGGGGGCAGAACAACTCCAGCGTTCTTGAGGGCATAAATACTGCCTAACTTTTCGTCCGGCAGCCGCATCATTTCCCGTGAATGGATTGCTCGATCGACTATTAACCAAAGGAGTACATGATGCAATCGAATACTTATCTCTTTTTTGACGGTGAATGCCAAGCTGCATTTAAATTCTACGAACAGTGTTTAGGTGGCAAAATCGAGATGATGACCTATGGGGATGCGCCCATGTCTGAGGAAATTCCCTCCGAACAGCGCGATCGAATCATGCACGCCAACTTAACTGTTGGTGGAATGGTATTGATGGGTTCTGATACTCCACCCGATGGCTTTAAAAAACCACAGGGATTCTCTGTGAATCTTCAATTTGACGATCGGGTCGAAGCGGAGCGGATCTTTCAAAAATTGGCAGAAAACGGAACGGTAAAGATGCCATTCCAAGAGACTTTCTGGTCTACCAGTTTTGGAATGCTTGTCGATCGATTTGGCACACCGTGGATGATTAATGTCCAGCCAGCTACCTAACCCTTTCAATTTGGCTCACAGGCCTTACCCTTCAATTCAAACATTAGCGAAAAATCGTTAATGTTTCACCTGGCGATCGAAGTTAAAAAGGAGAAAACATGGCTACTAAAATTTTCTTGAATTTACCCGTCAAAAATCTCGATCGGTCTGTCGAATTTTTTACTAAACTTGGATTCAGTTTTAACGCCCAGTTTACTGACGAAACTGCCACTTGTATGGTTGTGAGCGAAGACATCTTCGTCATGCTATTGACAGAAGCCAAGTTCAAGGAATTTACACCCAACGCAATTTGCGATGCCACTAAGAGTACAGAAGTGCTGGTGTGCTTGTCTTCCGAAAGCCGAGAAGAAGTGGATAAAATGATTCGCAAGGCAGTTGCTGCTGGTGGAACGACCTACAATGAACCGCAAGACCACGGATTTATGTATGGTCATGGCTTTCAGGATTTAGATGGCCACATTTGGGAAACTATGTTCATGGAACCCTGTGCAGTAAATCAAGGTTAGGCAGTTTCTATCTGCTTCCTGAAAACAATACAAAGCTCTTCTCAATGCGTTCAAGTTAGTGATTTCATTGAGAAGAGCGATCGAATATCCAAAAATACCGCATAAACCATGAATTAATCATCTAAACCAGTTGGCTACAACTGCGTTTCGCCGTATTTGGTTGTCGGTGGTGTAGCAGAAACATCGCATTTCTCATCTGAGTATGGGGAGCGATCGAACTGAGGCGGTTCCCTAATGAATCGCGAAAGCCGATCGACTCTGAAGTCCGCATCAACGATAGGGTAGTGATGATTGCTGAGGTCGGCGATGGCTGGCCATCCTTTTTTAAACAGAAGTACGATCGGCCTTTTTAAATTTCTTCAACAACTCCGGCGTCACCAAACCTTGCGGAAAAAATATCGTCCCCAAAACAATCAGCAACCCAAAAATAATTAAACGTCCATCCCGCAGAAATTGCGCCAACCAAATCGGCAATCCCTGAATAGTTGCTATCCCCCTCAAAACCTCCGGCAAAGCAGTAAACACCATCCCGCCCAAAACTGCTCCCAGAAAAGTTCTGCTACCACCAATCAACACAGAAGTCAAGTAAATAATACTAGCATCAAAAGTACCTTGACGGGCGTTCCAAGTATTCAGGAAATGAGCGCTAACAGCACCCACAACCCCAGCTAAAACAGCACCTAACGTGAAAGCCAGAACCTTATAAAAAGTTGGGTTAATCCCGATCGCATCAGCCGCCAACTCATCAGCGCGGATCGCGGCAAAAGCCCGCCCCACTCGAATCCGTTCTAGCCGATAGACAATCGCCATACTTACCAACAGTAAAGGTAGTACAATCCACAAATACTCGAGCGGCGTCGCAAACGGTTGCGGAATCCCAAAAATTCCCACAGCCCCGCCAGTGATGTCCAGATTCAGCGATAAAACCCGCAAAATTTCCACAAAAGCAATAGTTGCGATCGCCAAATAAATCCCACTCAACCGCAGCGCCGGAATTCCCACCAAAATCCCCAGCAACCCCGAAACAACCCCTGCAATTATCATCTCCAATAACAACAACGGCAGTGGAAATAAACCACCTGTCTGTTGAAAAACCGTTGTAGATAAAATCGCCGCAATATACCCACCCAAAGCATAAAAACCAGGGCTAGCCAGAGACAACTGTCCAGTCATTAAAGGCAAATATAGCGACATTCCCAACATTGCACCCAGCAACATCGAGACAATCAGAAACCCATAAGTAGTAAAAAATGTAGCCATTGGATTTTAGATATTTTAGATTAGAAGTTATTAAGAAAAATCGGGTTAGCTTGGTTTCCAATTTGGATTAATTAAGCTAGTCTGAATATGGTCTTCCCACCGACCATTTATCAACAAATAGTCTCTAGCGTAACCTTCTACCACAAATCCCAATCTTTTAAGTAGATTACCGCTACGCTGATTGTGAGGCATATAATTTGCCATAATGCGATGTAAATTTAACTCTCCAAAAACATATTGAATTGCAACTCTCACAGCTTCCGTCATATAACCTTTACCTTGTTGCGCTTCTGCCAGATTATATCCTAAAAAGCAAAACTGACCGGCACCTCGTACAAAATTATCAAAATTAACGTTACCGACAATATACTCAGGATTAGCCTTCTCAAAAATCCACACTTTTAAAGATTTGTCAGAGTTAAAGCCTTGGAAATCTTTCTCTACTTGTTTTTCCCAATAACTTTTAGTTAAAAAATCCTCCCCCCAATGTCTATGCCAGGGAGTAAAAAACCTTTGATTGTCTCTGTAAAATTTAATGATTTTGCAAATATCGTCTGGATTGGCTAATCGCAAAAAAAGGCGATCGCTGACCATTAATGGAACTTCCGAATTCATCAAATTGCCTCTAAGGTATGAATAAGTTTTCTAGGTACGTCTATAAAACTCCACAAGAGTTTACACGGGCTGGTTTAGGTATAGTCTTTGCTGGAAACCAGTTTTCCCTTCTCAAAACCGCCCTCCCTTATTAGATGTCTTGCAAATAATACTATACCTTTTGAATCAAACGCCGTCCAAACAAACCCTGCGGTCTAACCAAGAGCATAATAAACAATATGGCAAAAGCAACCGCATCCTTATAAGCAGAAAAATCTCCCGGTACAAAAGCCTCCACCAAACCAATTATAAAACCTCCCAAAACTGCCCCAGGAATACTCCCCAACCCACCAAGCACAATCACCGCCAAACCCTTCAAACCAAAAGCAATACCAAAATACGGCCCAGCAATACTAACACTAGAACCCACCAAACTCCCCGCTAAACCCGCCAGAAAACTGCTCACAAAAAACGTTAAAACAATATATCTGTCAGTATCAATACCCAAGAGACTAGAAGTAGTAGCATCTTCTGCCACTGCCTGCATTGCTTTGCCAAATTTAGTGAAATTTATTAAGTAAGTTAAGACAGCAACAATCGCAACTGATACCGCAAAAATTACTATTTGAACAGTACGAATCGGAATTGGTTGCTCCGCTGTGCCGAAGTTAATTGCAGGAGGTAAATAGCCGTAAGTATTAGCAGGAAAAGTGTAAATTTCTGCACCTACAATATACTGGATGATATTGGCGATCGCCACCGCCGCCCCCAAACTAGAAACCACCGTCAGCAGAGGATCTGAGTGTCTGCGGCGCAAAGGCAAAAAAGCAACTCTTTCAACAATTACTCCCACCAAACCAGCCAGCACACTGCCGAACATTAGCGCCACACCAAAAGGAAACTGCACGGGAATTCTCGCATTAGCCAACAACCCGTTAAAACCAAAAGCACCGCCCATCAGCGCATAAGTGAAATAAGCACCCAAAGTAAACACTGCACCGTGAGCAAAATTAATAATTCCGAGAATAGAAAACACCAGGGTGTATCCCAGGGAAAAAATAGCATACACGCTGCCGATCGACAAACCATTCAAAAATTGTTGCAAAAACAGAGTTAAGTCCATTACCAGTTAAGAGTTGAGCATCACACCAAAATCATTCAACAACAAATACGTCCGCGAGTTTCCCTCTTCCCTGTTACTTCTTTGGTCTTCCTGACACCTGTTACATCCCTTACATCTGTTACAAAATCAGTTTGCCAACTTCCCTCTCCCCTCATTTCAAAAAATCAAACTTACCATTATTGCCATCAGCCTCCATCTTAATCCGTGCCACATAAAACTCTTTCTGATTAATCTCACCTTCAGGCGTAAAAGAAATTTCCCCCAAAGGCGTGTCGTACTTACCACCCAACAACTGCTGATTCAAATTTGTACGCAACTCTGCCAACGGCTTTTCGCTAACCTTAGACTTAGCATTAATTGCCTTTAATGACTCAACAAAAACTTGTACGCCAGTAAAAGCCTGAGCGCTAAATTGAGGCGGTTCTTTCTTGAATTGAGCGCGATAAGCATCGCGAAAAGCCTTATTAACTTCATTTTCGTATTCCGGACTGTAGGCTTGGGCAATCAAAACCCCATCGCAAAGAGCCTTGCAAACAGGAAATACATTAGAAGTATTCAGACCGTTGCCCCCAATGATAACGCCTTTATATCCCAACTCCCGCAATTGCTTAATTAAATTGCCTCCATCGGCGGCCAACCCGGAAATAATTATCAAATCGGGGTTGACATTTATTGCGTTAGTAGCTTGAGATTGGAAATCTGTATCAGTAGTCAAGAATTTTTGGACTGTTGCCAATTCCAGTCCCATATCTTTAACAGTAGTCTGAAAAGTTTCAGTCTCAGATTTGCTAAAAGCATCATTCTGAGCAAAAAACACGGCTACTTTCTGAATATTGGGATTTTGCTTTAGTGCAGCTTTCACCGCATTAGGTGCTACCACGGCCACAGGCGCGGAGACTCTCGCCACATAATCGCCAATCTGGGGAATGCCTTTAGCGGTATTGGAGGGTCCGAGTACGGGAACTTTTGCTCGATCGGCGATAGGATCGGCACTAAAAGCTTGTTGCGAGAGGGTAGGCCCCACAATACCTACCACTTTATCCTGATTGATCAGAGTATTGAAGGCATTGATCGTCCCTTGTTCATCTCCACCGGTATCTTGGAACACCAGTCTAATCGGCGCCCCATCCACACCGCCCTTATCGTTGAAATACTTCTCAGCAATTTTCGCTCCAGCCACCTGTTCCTGACCCAGTAAAGCCACATTGCTAGTTTGGGCTACCCCAATACCTATAGATATAGTGTTGGAACTCCCCCCTGGCGAACCCTCTGGGGAAGCACCGGGAGATGGCGAACTCGGCGGAGATGCTGTAGTGGAGGTTTGGGGAGTGTTCGTCTGACTGCAAGCGATCAGCAGTGAAGCGCAGGTAATGAATAAGCCACTAGGGCGGGCTGTAAGTTTTTTCATGAGCGGGCGATCGAACATCTATATATAGAACATCTACACGTAGAGATATTCTACCCATGCGCGGTAGATACTCCCCCCAAAAGTCCCATCTTGCCAAAAAAAAAAGACCCCTTCCCGGAAAGAGGAGTCAGCCAGAGGAGGCAGAATCGGGAATAAACAGCTCAAACCCTTGGTATGTATGGATTTTAAAAAAGTCAAAAATATTTTTGCAAAACGCTTGACAACACCTTGCGAAATAAGTATATTAATAAAGCGCCAGAAGAGAGGCGGTTCAAACAACCGCGAACTCAAGGCAAAAAACTGAACCTAGAAAAAAGAAT
>NZ_JAUBQN010000028.1:0-84990 GCF_036701295.1 Microcoleus harperi Pol14_C6
TGCCTATCTTTTTTGAGCACACATTGGCTCAATCCTTACCAACTCTGGGTTTGAGCCTGTTTGTCACCCCCCCAGATCGAAACAGAACATTTAGTTTGGCAACGGTTAGATGAATTAGGTATAGTACCAGGAACCTCTTTGTATTTTCAAGGAAAAAGAATCAGGAAAACACGGGCCTCTAACCGGATTTGATGTTGCTTGTAAGTGGAAAAAGAACTATGGGAAATGGAAGGTTGACGAAGCTTGGTTTATTCTCACAGATTTAGGCTCACTGCCAGCAGCCATCAATGCTTATAAGCAACGGATGGGTATTGAAGAAATGTTTCGAGACTGTAAAACAGGAGGCTACGATATTGAAGGAACTAGCTTAAAAGGAAACCGACTTATTAACATGATTCTGCTCATGACTCTCGCCTACATGGAGGCGATATTTCAAGGCACTGAACTGAGAAAAAAACAGGTACAAAAATATGTAGATCGCCGTAAAGAACAAAAAAAAAGATATCGAAGACGGAGTACATTTGGTTGTGGTTTAGATGGAGAAAAGTGGGTTAATTACCTCGAACAATATTCTGAAGAGGTGGAACAGTTAATTAAGTTAACTCCAAATAAACGCCGTTTTTATGAACAAGGTATTCGGGCTGCAACCCTTATTCGGTCTATCTCCTAGACCTCTTTGTCACCCCCCAGGATTTAGTTAGGAGCTATAGTGACAGCGAGTACACCCTTTCACGCAGGCGTCTTTTGCCAGCGTTTTGTTTATTTGTACCCACTTACTTAAGTTAAATCAATCAGTATTTAACGCTGTGCCACCAAATTTGATATAAGATCGACCTAAATTTCTAGTGTGAGAGTAGAGGCGTTTGTGAGCCAACAAGATATTTTAAATTTAGCAAAAGAAGGCGATGCCAGGGCGATCGCATTTCTGATCGGCCAAGCACTCGAAAGCTTCGGGGTCACGGCTAAAGCCAGCCGGGAAAATGACACCCTGCACCTGCTGCTGGAAGCAGAACAATTGCCCGCAGAAGAAGCCTGTCTCCGAGTCGCAGTCAAAGGGTTGCAGCGGCTGCAACCAAATAACGTTTACTCAGTGACAGTTTACGGACGGCGGGGCGGCCAGCAATTGCCCGCTTGGACTCAGACGGTAGAATTAAAAAAACGCTTGACTCCCGCACCCGTGAGTGCATTAGTTGCCGTGAATGCAGCAGTAGCTGCGAGTGAAGCAGTAGCCGCGAGTTTACCCGCTTCCCCAATTCCTGTGGCTTTGCCAAAGGTAGAAAAAACTCAAAATGCCACAATTGCGCCCACTCAAACACCTGAAAAATCTCGGCCCCAACCCCCGAAAATCCCAACTCCAAAACCCACAAACCAAAGGCAGCAAAAGCCATCACCGCAGCCCGAGTTAGCCCGCACTAAAACTAAAAAATCTGGGCTGTCAGTCGGTGTTCTGAGTCTGATTCTAGTGCCGATATCCGGCTTTGTTCTGGCTTCTCAACTTTACAAATCCTCAAGCACCGCTACTATTAACCCTCTAACGTCAAACCCTGCGGTACAAAAAGTGAGCTCGACACCAGCACCTGCAACCGCAGCCAAACCCATTCCAGTTCCAAAATCGCCCTCCCCGGCTGCCAAAAAACCTGCCACTGTGCCCGCAACTGTCAGCATCAAAGCAGTTGGCGACATGATCCCCGGCACAAATTATCCGTACAACAAACTGCCGCCAAAAAAAGAACTTTTATTGGAGTCGGTAAAACCGTACCTCAAAGGAGCTGATATTCTGTTTGGCAATTTTGAAAGCACGATGACCAATTATCCTTACAGTTCCAAAGCAGGCGGCGGACGAATGCTGTTTGCCTTTCGGACGCCTCCGAGTTATGCCAAAATTTTCAAAGATGTTGGTTTTGATATTTTGAATGTTGCCAACAATCATTCTTACGATTTTAACGAGCAGGGATTTAAGGACACGATTAAAAACATCGACAGCAACGGCATGAAAGCTGTTGGCAAAAGAGATCAAATTGTTTATCAAAATGTCAAAGGCGTGAATTTTGCCTTTATCGGTTTCAGCAACTACGGCGAAGTTCACAATTCCTTGCTGGAACTGAACGCTGGAGCCGAAGTTGTCAAGAAAGCAAAGGAAAAGGCTGATATTGTAGTGATATCAGTTCATGCTGGAGCTGAAGGAACGGGAGCTCAGAATGTGAGAAATAAAAACGAGTTATTTTACGGAGAAAACCGGGGAAATATGGTTTTGTTTTCGCGGACGATGATTGATGCGGGAGCAGATTTGATTTTGGGACACGGCCCGCACGTTATGAGAGCTTTGGAACTTTACAAAGGCAAATTGATTGCGTATTCCCTGGGCAATTTTATGGGTTATCGCACTTTGTCCACAGCAGGAACACTCGGTAAATCCCTAATTTTGGATGTGAAAATGACTCCGCAAGGGGATTTTGTTTCGGGTAAGATTATCCCAGTGGAACTTAATCGGCAAGGCATCCCATCTATTGATGACGATTTTAGGAGTGTGGGGTTGATTCGCAGTTTGACAAAAAGCGATTTTCCCAACACAGATTTGAAAATTGATGATAAGGGGATAATTTCCAAGAAATGATCGGGACAATTACTTACCGAAGAAGTGCCTTATGACGAGAAGCTATACTTCCGGTGACTCCTCAAATAAGCGATCGCCCCGGTGCAATCCATCTGCCATTTGATAAGTTTGTGCTTGCGATCGCACTGTCGGGGCATGGGCGGCTAAATACCTTGCCGCCGCCACTAATACCACAATGCGATCGCCCGCATTCTCTAATAAAGCATACTGGCGAAATGCTGCTTCTACCTGCTGAATAACGTGGAAATCCCGATTTTCCCGCAGCATCAGTTTTCCTAAAACTGCCATCAACCGTTCCGATTTGCCGCCGCTGTATAAGTATTTTGCAACTAATTTACCGACTGGATTCACCTGTTGCTGTCTGTCCAACAAGTCTGGCAGTTGTTTGAGCAATTCCTCTGGATTCTCAACTACATCTGTTGGTTCTGGAAGTCGCGCAGGGGGTACATTTAAGAAACGGTTGAGATATACGGCGATCGCTGCATCGAAAACTCCCCGCAGCAATTCTATGGAAGGCGATCGTCGCAATCCTTGATGCACCGCATTCGCAAAGGTAAAGGGATGGTGCGCTGAATTCCAGTCGCTATGGTCGTTATTCGTATTAAATCGGGCCACGCGGAGGGCCGCAGCATACGTGACGGCACTTGCTAATTCTGCTTCGCTACAACCTTCTTTCAAGGCACTTAAAAGTGCATCGACGATCGCCAATACATCTTCGCCCAACAACATCGGAATTAACTGTTCTCTTCCCGACCAATTGCCCCGGTGCGATCGGCCCATTTCTAAAGCTGCCGGCAACTGCGCCATCGCTGACTCTAAAATTGCCACCACATCCACAGGATAGCGCCAAGAACTCGACTCTTCCATGCGCGCCGCATTCGCCAAACCAGCTACCAAACTCGCGAAAACAGTTTCTGCCCCTTCCCAATTCACTGCATCCAGCGCTTCTAACGCCTTGTTAATAAAGTCGAGGCTGTGACCCACATCAATGTAGCGGTGGTCAGTAGCGGCCGCAAACAGCATATCAGCAATTTGTTCTCGTTCAAGAGGCGCGCGTACTGCTGTCAACAAACATCGTTCTGCCGCTTCGCTGTCTCTGATTTCAATAAATTGCCGGAACCAGCTTTTGAGCGTCTCTGCATCAACCTCAGCATTAGGCAAGGGGTGAACCGCAAAGTGAGGAGGTGCGCCTGCACTATCGCGGGCCACGGCCGAAAGTCCCTGATAGAGGGCGGGGGGTCGGTCTTCTGGATCTAGATAAGGCAGGATATTCATCAAGCAGGTGTGGATCGATAAACCCGTATCCCATCCCGATTTGTTGTAGCGGGTGCCAAATTCTAATCCGATTTGGAAAGGTTCGCTGGCAGTTGCCCCCATATCTAGCAAGGCAATCACTGATTTGGCGATGACTAGAGAAATTCCTTGTTCTAGACCATCTTGAAGTCTCTGGCGCTGGTGGGCGTAAGAGTCAAGCTGCGGTGCTAAATTTACCCAAACTTCCCCGTCGCGAATTTCCGCTGGGAACGATGGCACGTCGTCGGCCCAAGAGTCAAAAGTACCGCCGCTGGCGACATCAAAGCGGGCGTAGTGCCAAGGACAGGTGACTATGCCATCTTTGCAAGTGCTGCCGTTGAGGGGAAAACCCATGTGGGGACAGCGGTTGTCGATCGCGTATACCCGATCGTTTGAGTAAAAAAGGGCGATCGTGTGTTTTTCCAAATTCACTAACAAGCTGCCCTTTGTCTCGACTTCTGCAAGTTTCGCGGCGCGAAGGTAATAGCCTGAAGTCTCAGCCATAAGTTTTTAAACTAATTTATATATAAACTAGATTAACTCAACCTCGATCGATCGCCAGCAGGTTTCTATTTTGGCTTTACTCCAGATTCATCAGCGATCGCAAAGCTTCTTTCATCTCCTCTACAGTTGTTGTCGCCGTACCGAATTGACGCACGACAATGCTAGCCGCTAAATTTCCCAAAACTGCCGCTTCCCAACCGGATGCACCGACGCACAAAGCTAAAGTCATTGCTGCTACGACTGTATCTCCAGCACCGGTTACGTCGAATACATCAGTCTTGTTAAAAGGGGGAATGTCCCAACTTTGAATGGCAAATTCCCCCTTTTCACAAGTGGATGTTGGAGAAGGTGAATTTTTGATTTCTTCGCCGTTCGCCCTTTCAAACAAAGTCATCCCTTCTTCGCCGCGAGTAATCAGGATTTTTTGAGCTTGAGTTAAGTTCAATAAATCGCGTCCTGCTTGCATTAAATTTTGAGGGTTTTTGATAGCATATCCGACGGCTTGCTCGGCTTCGGGCAAGTTCGGAGTAAATAACATTGATCCAGAATATCGCTGCAAATTTGTTTGAGCGTCTACAATTGTTTTGCCGGGAACCACTGCCGATTCGATCGCCAAATTCGTCAAAACTCCGTCGCCGTAGTCGGAACAAACCACTGCATCTACTGTCGGTATTTGCTGCCGGATGTAGTCTGCCAGTTGCAACTGCAAATCTAAATCCGGCAACTCGTCCGATTTGCGATCGACTCGGACAATTTGCTGAGTCACCGACTGCCGCGCGTGCCCGGAAATTCGAGTTTTGGTGACAGTTGGACGCTGCGAATCGATTAAAATCCCACCCGTATCAATTCCCGCCGCCTCAAAAATACCGCACAAAGCCTTTCCCTGGTCGTCTTTTCCCACCAAACCAGCAACTTTTACTTTGCCTCCCAGTTTGGCTAAATTATAGACAGCATTTGCGCCACCTCCGGGTACTTGCTGAGTATTTTCGTAGCGCAAAATCAACACAGGTGCTTCGCGGGAAATTCGCTCTACTTGTCCGGTAAGAAACTCGTCCAAGGTCAAATCTCCGATCGCTAATACCTGCGCTCGATCGAAGCAGTCTAATCTTTTCAATAATTGCTCTGTTGAGGCACGCAGTTGAGGCAAAAAATCGGAATAGTCGTTAGTCATTAACCAAAAAAATGAGACTGAGGAGTTGATAATTGAGTGTGGAACGAGCGGGAATTAAAAATCCTAATATTAATTAATAATTAATTTCCTCCCTTGTTTGATTTTTAACTTTTAATTGATTTTCTCACTGGGATTTTGAGCAACCAGTTGCAGGCTATTGGCAATCGCACTCGCTCAAACACTTTGGCAAAAAAATGCGGATAAAATCGCAGCCCTTGAGACTCAACTGAAAGTTTCACGGTGTGGAAGTTTCCTTCTACATAAGTGCCTTCAAAAAACAGCAGAATTATTTCAATTTCTGCTTGATGATGGTAATCACCTGAGTCATTTGTTTTTTGAGTGCATCAATTTCCGCTTGCATTTTCGCCATTTTCGCAGTCATCGCCTGAATTTCGGCGGCGCCCCCTCCAGAAGTGGGTGCAGCGGCGGCGGCTGGGGCTTCCGGCACTGGTTTCTTTTTGGCCAGTACCATCGCCGATTTGATTGCCTCGGTTAGCTGCTTCTTCTCAAACGGTTTGGCGATGAATGCAAAAAAATGCTTCTCAAAGGGTTTCGGAATTTTTTCCATCACCTCTTCTTCGCGGCCCGACATGATCACCAAAGGTATCTTAGAAAGCTCAGGATGGGCTTGCACTTTTTGATACACTTCCCAACCGCTGACTTTGGGCAGTAGGAAATCTAACATAATTAGATTTGGCCGGGCTTGACGGATCAGTTTGAGTCCCTCTTCGCCGTCTTTTGCTTCTAGAACTTCAAAGTTACCCTGAGGCAACATCTCTCGGACTCGGACGCGGATGACTTTACTGTCATCGATTACCAAGATTTTTTGACCAGCCACGACTGACTCCTTCAGTAATGAATGAGTGATGATTTGCAACCTTCAGTATATCCCTAACAGAATTCTACCCATAATTCTGGGCGAGTTTAGTTTTGTTGCACCTCGGCGCGATTCTGATTTCGGGTGATACTTCTACAAGTTCAGGGGCTTTGATTTCGGATACGATCGAAGGAATTAACTCAATCGACACTTAATTTTATGTCGCCCCAAACTCCTAAAACTCCTACTGTCAAAGCAGTTGCCGCCCAAATGCGGGGTGAAATCGAGGCGATGCCGGAATGGTTGCGCAGGCCGGTTGGCAAAGCTAGCGAACTTTCCCAAGTACAAAAAATTATCAAACAGCGGCAAATTCACACGATTTGTGAGGAGGGGAGATGTCCCAACCGGGGCGAGTGCTACGCGCAAAAAACGGCGACTTTTTTGTTGATGGGGCCGACTTGCACCCGCGCTTGTGCTTTTTGTCAAGTAGATAAAGGTCATTCTCCGATGCCCCTCGACCCGGAGGAACCGCAAAAGGTGGCCGAAGCTGTGCAGTTGTTGGGTTTGCGCTATGCGGTGCTGACTTCGGTGGCGAGGGATGATTTGCCGGATGGAGGTGCGGGTTGGTTTGCCAGGACGATCGCCCAAATCCGCATTCTGAACCCGGATACTGAAGTGGAGGTGCTGACGCCGGATTTTTGGGGGGGAATGGGCAGGAGTTCAGAGGGGGAGAATTCCGGCCTCGATGAGTTGCAGCGAGATCGGATTGGCACGGTGGTGGAGGCTAAACCGGCTTGTTACAACCACAATATTGAGACGGTGCGCCGATTGCAAGGACCGGTGCGCAGGGGGGCTAAGTACGATCGCTCGATCGACGTTCTGCGTATTGTTAAGCAATATGACCCAACTATTCCCACCAAATCTGGTTTGATGTTGGGGCACGGGGAAACCGAAGCCGAGATAGTCGAAGCGATGACAGATTTGCGGGATGCCAAGTGCGATCGGCTCACCCTCGGTCAATACATGAGACCGTCTCTAGATCACCTCCCAGTGCGTAAATACTGGACGCCGACCGAATTTGACCGTTTTGGGTCGATCGCTCGGGAGATGGGGTTTGAGCACGTGCGATCGGGACCTCTCGTCCGCAGTTCCTACCACGCCGGAGAGAGCGATTGAAATTCATCTAAATTCAACTCGGTATCAACTCCTTGTTACAAAAAATAACTCTAGAGGATTGTGCATAAGTGCGACGCTCTCTGCTATTTGTAAATAGAGTGACATTATCAATTAGGAGCTTTACCTATGCCAGAGATAGCGAAGAACCAATTAAAATCCGAGTCCGTGATGAAAACGGGAAAATTCCCTTACACCTTTCGCGCAGGCTGGTTTCTGTTGCTGTTAGCGATCAATTTTCTGGTTGCAGCCTATTATTTCCATATCATTGAATAGTTCTGCAAGTTAACTTTTAGCAGACCCTGCTGTTCTCGACCTCAACGTCAGAGGATGGGAGAGAAGGAGAGGGGGAGAGGGAAAGAGTTTTGAGTTTTGAGTTGGGGAGAATATGACTTCATCCCTCTAACTAATGACTACTGACTACTAAGTTCTTCCCTCGAACTTCTTTCTTCTTCCTTCTTCCTGTTGACTCCTGATTCCTAACTCCTGACTCCCGACTTTTGCTCAATAATTAATCCGTGTATCCGTGTCAAAATACGTGTCCTTCCTTCTTCCTTCTCTAGCGATTTCTCGACGCTTCTAGCTTTGACAACCGCTCTTGAATTTTGATAACATCTTGCTTAGTTTCAATTGCCAAAGTTGCTAAATTGTCAAACATCGGGTCTCCCGACAGCATTCTAGGATTTGTCCGACCAGAACCGGAAGGAGACGGAGCCCTGTTAACTCTAGAACCTTGATTCTGCAAACTGTAGATTTGTCCTCGGAGTTCAGAAATTTGACGTTCTAATTGAGTAATGCGAAATTCTAATTGAGTTGTGGATTGAGCTGGTGTAAAAATTGGTGCTACAGCAATTGCTAAGGCACAAGCCAGACACAAAAAACAGATTTTTAGGGCGCGATGGCGATTTTTTTTCGGCATAGCTTTAATAATTTAAATTATACCAGTTCTACGATAACAAATCGCCGAAATTTTTGGTCTCTATCAGAAGTATGTCTTATGGCAAGTAGGAACGTAGCAATTTTAATGTTCGATGATGTCGAGGTACTGGACTTTGCAGGCCCTTTTGAAGTGTTTTCGGTGGCATCAGAATTAAGTAAGGGCGAGCGACCTTTTGCAGTCTCTACCGTAGCCGAACATCCGGGTTCTGTCAACGCCCGCAACGGTTTGAGCGTAAATCCCGACTGCACCATTTCCGATTGTCCGCCACCGGATATTTTAATTGTACCGGGAGGACAAGGTACGAGAAAGTTAATCGATAATTCAGCAGTTATTAATTGGATAAAAGATTCTGCGCGAACAGCAGAATTAGTGCTTTCTGTCTGTACGGGTTCGCTGCTTTTGGCAAAAGCTGGGTTGTTGGAAGGTTTGGAAGCAACTACACACCATCAGGTATTGGAGTTATTGAGAGAATTAGCTCCCAACACAACTATTATCGAAAATCAGCGATTTGTAGATAACGGCAAAATCATCACTTCTGGGGGAATTGCTGCGGGGATTGATATGTCTTTGCACGTTGTTGGCAAACTTTTGGGTACCGCACAAGCTGAACAAACAGCAGAGCACATGGAATATAAAATTGGGAATTGATAATTGGGAATCCAGTTAATTCCGGACATACACAAAACCTCTAAATTTAGGGTGCGCCTCGGCGCACCTTACCGCTGTAATTCCCGCACGCCAAACTACGAATAACCTAATTAAGAATCTTCGCCCCAAACTTTTAGTTGTAAATAAACTAATAGCAAAGCTACAGCCATCAGGAAAGTTGCCGCAGCGGCTGCATAGCCAAAATCAAATTGCGAAAAAGCTTGCTCGTAAATATAATAAACGAGCAAATTAGTAGAGTTCAAAGGACCGCCGCCGGTGATGACGTAAACTTGCTCGAAACTTCGGAGGGTAAAAATAGCAGTAGTGACGGTAGCAAATACTAAAGTCGGCCGCAAACCGGGTAAAGTGATGTACAAAAATTGCTGCCAAGCATTAGCTCCATCCAATTCTGCGGCTTCGTAACGATTTATCGGAATTGCTTGCAATCCTGCTAAAAATACTACCATATTAAAGCCTAATTGTTTCCAAACACTGAGCAGAATTATCACTGGCATTGCCCAAACTGTGCTACTCAGCCAAGGAATTGGATTTAAGCCGATCGCACTTAGGGCATTATTCACCGGGCCTTCGGTTTGAAACAACCACCGCCAACCCAAGCCAACTGCAACTAAAGAGGTAATCGAAGGAATAAAATAAGCGGTGCGGAGAGCTCCTCGCCAAGCAAACGAGCGATTTAGCAAAACTGCTAAGCCTAATGGAATCACTAAACTGGGAATGACTGTTGCAGTAGTAAAATAGAGTGTATTTTGGAGAATTTGCCAGAAATCCGGGTTTGTGACTAGACGCAAGTAGTTGTTGAAGCCAATCCAACGCACTCCCGACTGGGTAAAGCTGCCGCTGGTAAAGCTGAGGTAAAATAAATAGGCGATCGGCCAAATCAAAAAAGTACCCAGAAACAGCAAAGCTGGGGCCAGGAAAGTCCAAGCTGCGATAGTATCATTATCCAACCAGTTAAAACGCCCAAATTTAATCCGAACCATTGGCTTCTAAATTTTAGCTTTTAGTTTTAAATGGTATCACAATATAGGTCAATCTCAAAATGAACCTTCTAGATATATTAGCTCATTTACCTACTATAGAAACAGAAAGGCTACTGCTCAGAAAAATAACTTTAAACGATGCTAGCGATATGTTTGAATACGCTTGCAACCCAGAAGTGTCAAAATACACAATGTGGTCAACTCACACATCTCTCGAAGATACTAAATACTTTCTCAAGTCAATTACTAAAATGTACAAGAGACGAGAGTTGGTAGATTGGGGAATAGTCCATAAAGCCGATAAAAAGTTTATTGGGACTTGCGGATTTGTGGAATGGAGCATGACGCACAGCCGCGCGGAAATTGGCTACGCACTTTCTAGGAATTATTGGGGCGAAGGATACATGAGCGAGGCTGTCAATGCCGTTATTGAATTCGGTTTTCGGGAGATGTTGCTGAATCGAATTTTGGCTCGATGTGAAGTTAGCAATATTGCTTCAGCTAGGGTGATGGAAAAAGTGGGGATGCAATTGGAAGGGATATTGCGACAGCACCTATTTGTGAAAGACAGATATTGGGATCTAAAACTTTACTCGATTCTCAGGGAAGAATTTTTTGATAACATTGTAGAATAGGAGTGAATCAGTCGGTCTGCAAAAAAAATAATATACTTAGGACTTCCGCAATATCTCCATGTAGAGTGCGCCGAAGCACACCTTACCCTTTACCTCTATATTAGAATACGAGTGAATAGTTTTTATCTTTATGACCGCTAATCCAGTATCTGTTAATTCCAATGCCTGCCTGATTTCTCCTGAGATTGGCAAAAGTGGGCTGGCTCCGGCCCATCCTCCATTAAAAGTAGGAGTTCTAGCATCAGGAAGCGGCAGCAACTTCGAGGTAATTGCCCAAGCCATCCAAAATCAACAACTCAACGCTAAAATCCCAGTATTAATTTACAACAACCCCGAAGCCAAAGCCGCAGCCAGAGCAGAAAAATACGGAATTCCCTCGATTCTGCTCAATCACCGCGACTGCAAAAGCCGCGAAGAATTAGATACAAAAATTGTCAAAACTTTTCAAGAATATGATGTAGAATGGGTAGTGATGGCGGGTTGGATGCGAATTGTTACCAAAGTTTTGTTGGATGCTTTTCCAGATCGCGTTATTAACATTCACCCCAGTTTGCTGCCGAGTTTCCCAGGAATTCGCGCCGTCGAGCAAGCACTCGCTGCCAAGGTTAAAATCACCGGATGTACGGTGCATATCGCCCGTTTAGAAGTAGACAGCGGGCCGATTTTAATGCAGGCTGCGGTGCCGGTATTGCCTGATGATACCGCAGAAACACTGCACGCGAGAATTCAGGTGCAAGAGCACAAGATTATGCTCGGTGCGATCGCACTTATTGCCGAATCTAATCGAAAATATTGTGACTAAAAACCTCACCAGTGCGTCATCTATCCCGGAATTGCCCGTCAGCGACTCACCCGAAACAGGCCCGCCGCTGACAGACTCCAATCACCTGAAATTAATTCTCAAAGAAAGGCTCAAAAAGAGCATTGGCATCAAGGGAGAATTCTATCTTCCTTGCTTGCCATCAATGCTAGATGACTATCTTAAATTACTCTCAGACTTCTTAAACATTCTCGGACAAAACATCGACGCTGCCCAAGCCGAAAACTTGCGGACATTAATCGCCAACGCCTTAGCAGAAGGATTCAAAAATTCCCCCCACGCTAATCTAATAGTCTCCTATTTTCCCGCCAATTCCCAAAGCGGTTTAGCCGGTGGCATTACTCTGAATACCAAGATTCAAATCGAATCGATGGCCCAGAAATATCATAGCTGGCCGGATATTCGCCCCGAACCTTTATTCGGCAGCCATCCCGATGCCAAAGTCATCGCCATTGCCGCCGAATTAGGCGAACCCCCAAAAGCACCTATTTTAGATGTTGGTGCAGGCCCAGGGCGCAATAGTTTGCCTTTAGCAAGGTTAGGTCATCCCGTGGATGCGATCGAACTAACACCGATATTTGCCGAGAAACTATCAGCAGCGGCAACCGCCGAAAACTTGCCGATAAATGTCACACAAGGCGACGTTTTAGACCCCTTATTGAGGATGAAAACTTATCGGTACAAATTAGCCATTGCTACCGAAGTTCTCTCTCATTTCCGCTACCCCGAACAAATTCGTCTTTTTCTGGGTAAAATGTCCGATGCTGTTTTAAGTGGCGGGTTTATATTATTCAGTGCTTTCTTAGCAGTTGATGGTTACGAACCAGACGAGATGGCAAAACAAATGTCTGAATTGTGTTGGTCTTATCTGATTACCCGACAAGAATTGCAAGCAGCAATAGAGGGTTTGCCGTTAGAAATTATTTCAGATGAATCTGTGATTGAATACGAACAAAAACATTTGCCTGACTCTGCGTGGCCGCCGACACCTTGGTTTGTCAGTTGGGCTAGCGGCCGCGATTTATTTCCGGTGCAAGAAACGCCGCCGTTGGAGTTGCGGTGGATACTGGTTCAACGCTTGTAGAAAGTATTAGGGTGCGCTAGATTGTAGCTTTTTGATGATTGAGAAAATAACGCACTTGCTCCGCATCATCATACGACAAATTTTAGCTAGTAACGTGCGTCAGATTGTAGCTTGTCGATTTTTGAGAAAATCACGCATTCGCTCAGCACCCTACGGCAATTTTCCCTAATCTACCTAGTTTTATTTTGGGTTTTTCTTTAAATATGCTTTTGGCACTCAAGCGTCTCTTTCAAACTTGATAAATCAAAAATTTTTGTGCCCTGATAGTCAAAATACTTGCCTTTTCTATCGACTAAAACTGTTTTTATTCCAAACTGCTCAGCTCCCTCAATATCATCTTCCATTGAGTCACCAACCATTAAAACTTGTGATGGTTCTATATTTAAATCATTCATAACAAATTCAAAAACTTTACAGCTAGGTTTGCAAAGGCCAATTTCTTCACTAATATAGATTTTTTTAATATATTGAGCTAGCTTTAAAGCCTTGATTTTATCCCTTTGCCCGTCCGAAGGTCCATTTGTAAGAATAGCAGTATTAATTTCTTTTTTTTTAAAGTTTTTAATAAGGGCATCACATCATCAAATAATGTTATTGCGTGATTAGCCTCTTTCATGTAAATAGAATTTAGTGCTGAAGAAAACGCTAAAGGATTTTCGTGAGCGCCTTGTATAACATCAGCATAGCGACGCAACCTATACTCGTCCCTTGAAATAACTCCCTTAACAAATTGTCGGAACAACGTAGGTTCTATCAAGCTATAACTATTCCAGAATTGGTTAGCATCTATCCTAGATAATTCAAGAACTCGATTAACAAGACTTATTGCGTTTTTTTTAGCTTTCTGATAATCACAAAGTGTATCATCTAGATCAAAAATGACGTATTTTATTATAGCCAATTATTTCTCCCACCCTAATTGTTCATCCCAAATTATACAAACTCCAACACCAACTGTTCCCGATCGATACAGCTCGCATTAGTAAGGTGCGTCAGATCGTAGCTGGTCGATTTTTGATGAAATCACGCACTCGGACGCACCCTACAAGATTGTTTATCGGTAGAAAATCTATTTTTCAACCTCGGAGGCCCGCAGTTGTCCGCAGGCGGCATCTGCTTCCAAGCCGCGAGAATAGCGCACGCTAACTGCAATTTTCTTTTCCTTCAAAACCGCCACAAAACTGTTAATTCGATTGGGAGTCGGTCGCTTATATTCAGCTTCCTGAATCGGATTGTAAGGAATCAAATTGACGTGACACTGAAAACCGCGCAAGTGAGTTGCTAACTCCGCTGCGTGTTCCGGCAAATCATTCACACCTGCTAAAAGTACGTATTCAAAACTCAATCTGCGTCCAGTCGATCGCACATATTCCCGACATTCTGCAATTAACTCACCCAAAGGATAAGGGCGGGCGCTGGGAATTAACTCTTCGCGCAATCTTTGATTGGAAGCGTGGAGGCTGACGGCGAGGGTAACTTGCAGTTGATGTTCGGCTAGTTGGCTGATGCGATTGCGAATTCCTACTGTGGAAATGGTGATATTTCGCTGTCCAATTCCTACGTCTTGATTCAAACACTTGACAGCAGCTACAACATTATCGAAATTCAGTAGGGGTTCGCCCATTCCCATAAATACGATGTGGCTGACTCTGCGGCCGAAATCTTGCTGTACTGTCAAGACTTGATCGACGATTTCGTGTTTTTCTAAATTGCGCTTGAAACCGCCTTTTCCGGTAGCGCAAAAGTCGCAGCCCATCGCGCAGCCAACTTGGGCTGAGACGCACACAGTCAGTCGTTTTTCTGTGGGAATGCCGACTGTTTCAATGATTTGACCGTCTGCCAATTTTAAGAGATACTTTACCGTGGCGTCTGGTGCGACCGATCGATAGTGAATGGTCGATCGCCCCATCGGAATTTTAGCAACAGTCTCGCGCCACTGTTTCGAGAATACAGAAATGTCAGAGATCGATCGCGCACCTTTCTCATAAATCCACTGGTACAACTGCTTTCCGCGATAAGCCGGTTGTCCCTGCTGCTGCACCCACTCCGTTAACTCAGCTAAACTCGCCCCCAGCAAGGGCGGAATTTTACCCGACTCAACAGCCAAAGCAGCAGTCTTGCGAGACTGATTCGCACCCTTGGAATTACCAGAAGAGTACACCTGAGAAACGGAAGTAGGAGACATAGGTCATAGCAAAAATTTACGGTCACTCTCTATACTAAAACTTCTTGACCAAAACAGCCGTCTATCTGTGAAGAAATTGGCTCAAATAGGCGTGGTAAATATTTTCTGGCACTTAACTTGATGAGGATGACAACTGCTTGCGTAGCTTTCCGCATGGCCGCTCTATATACCTATATATTGCATAGGCTAATATAAGGGAAATCAGCATACTTATCGCTCCTTGCAAAACCACATAAATTTGAGGTAAATAAAGCTCAACAGCGTTAATTACAGTATGGTGTACTAAATAAAGCGAGTATGAAAGCAAACCAATAAACCGCATCCAATTCCAATTGAGAATTTGAAATACTCCCCAATCGGGAAAACGGATAGCAGCAATAAAAAGACCATATAGTGCAATACCTTGAATAGTGTAACGCACTGTACTTTCAAATTCACTAGAATCACATATAAACGACAAAATAATTACAGTAATTCCGGCTGGTAGTACGAAATACTTCCACAGTCTATCAGAGCCATAGGGAGGATCTAATACTGGGTTGCCATTGACCGCTAATGCGCAGCCAAACAATATACTATCTATTCTGGTATCAGATAAAAAAATGATGCTATTTTCATCTACTCCCCTGCCAAACACTAGAAAACATCTCCAAAGTAGAATAGCTAAGCAAATTCCCCAAATAATTAACATTTGCCTTTGGGGGCTCACACGCATTTTGAGTAAACTTATGTAGAGAAAAGGGAAAAGACAGTAGAAGTGTTCCTCCACCGCCAGAGACCAATATACACCACTACCAGGAGCTACTGCGCCACCATCAACAAAAAAAGTTGTATAATAGTTATAATAATGGAGAGCCTGGCTTAAAAAAGGTGGCAGTTTAATTTCTCCTTCAAGTACACCTGTCAATGTCAAGATAGCTCCTACGAATAAGACTAGATAAAACCCAGGCCAAATTCGCAGAATACGTCGTAAATAAAAATGTTTTAAATTAATGAATTGGTTTTGTTCATATTCACGTCTCAGCAAAGTTGTGATCAAATATCCGCTTAAAAAGAAAAACACTGTTACACCAAAGGGTCCAGGGAAAATCTTCTCGCCCCCTGCATGAGATAAAAAGACAATGAGAAAAGCAATCGTCCTAATTCCGTCCAAGGAAGGAATGTAAAATTTGGATTGTGTCATAATCTTTTTTAAAAGAATATTTTTTTTTTGATGCGTGAATACTAACACCCATAGTTTTTTTATGTCAAGCCTCACTGATGCTTACAGCGTATCCCCGGTTTATGAAGTGCAGTATGGAGACTGCAGTGCCTTGTCCCGACGGGAATTTATCGATAAGCGGGTGTACTTCATAAACCTGCAACCTGCTGTATATTCCTGGACGCATTTCAAGGTAATTCTGTGATTCTGAGTATAGCCTTTGAGTCCGTCGTGCCACGTCAACAAGGTGGCAATAACACAAATCTTGACAACAAAGTTAATTTTTGGCAAAATTCCCCAAAAATTGCGTATAAAGGACCGCAGCCACTTAAAATAAACTCTGTAGTTTGTTAAAGGGTATGCAAAATTTCACTGCTTTCGATCACAATTAATGCAACTTTTATGGTGCTAAATATTCTTGCGCTGCCCTTAGCGTTTCAATTTACATCGCCAGGCCCGATTATCTTTCAACTCGGCCCCCTAGCCATTCGCTGGTACGGGCTGTTGATAGCTTCTGCCGTCTTGATTGGGGTGAGTCTGTCCCAATACTTGGCCCAAAAACGCCGCGTTAACCCGGAATTGCTGGGCGATTTGGCAATTTGGCTGGTTCTGGGCGCTATTCCCTGTGCTCGAATTTATTACGTAGCTTTCGAGTGGCAGCAATACGCCCAGAGGCCAGAGGATATTATTGCGATTTGGAAAGGCGGAATTGCCATTCACGGGGCAATTTTGGGTGGCACGATCGCAGCTTTAATTTTTGCGAAAATCCAGCGAGTTTCTTTTTGGCAATTGGCAGATTTAATCGCACCTTCGGCCATTCTCGGTCAGGCGATCGGACGCTGGGGAAATTTCTTTAACTCGGAAGCTTTTGGCAGTCCTACGGATTTGCCCTGGAAACTTTATATTCCCCCAAACAGCCGCCCGCCCGCCTACGCTAATTTTGAATACTTCCACCCCACATTTCTCTACGAATCCCTGTGGAATTTGACAGTATTTGGGTTACTTCTGACTTTGTTTTTCCGCGATTTGCAGGGCAAAATTCGCTTGAAAACTGGTGCTTTATTTTTGGTTTATATCGCAGCTTACAGTTCCGGTCGAGTCTGGATTGAAGGGTTGCGGACTGATAGTTTGATGTTCGGGCCGCTGCGGACAGCACAAATGGTAAGCTTGACTGGGATTGTTTTAGGGTTGGGTGGGTTAACTTGGCTTTATTTGCTCGATCGACCTTTACCTGATGTTGTCTCCCCCAATAGCGATCGGGCAAATATCACTCAGAAATTGCCAGAGGATCAATAAAAAACCCCAGAGAGGTTAGTCTCTAGGGTTCAAAACCAGGGTGCATCTACCATCTCTTACTTCCAACTAAAATAGGTACATCCGGAAGAGTCCGTAAATTTAGCAAATTTTTTAGCAGCAATGAGTTTGACAGAGATTGAAGCCCTAATTCCAGGGGTATACATTGTAGGTGCAGGCCCGGGAGATCCGGATTTGTTGACTGTTAAAGCTCAAAAATTACTGGCTGCAGCGGATGTCATATTGTTTGCTGATTCGTTAGTTCCAGAGCAAATTTTGCAGGGGGTGCGCGCCGATGCTGAAGTGATCCAAACTGCGGATAAGACCCTCGAAGAGATTGTACCTTTGATGGTGGAACGAGTGCGCGAGGGGAAAAGCGTCGTCCGCCTCCATTCCGGCGATCCCTGTCTCTACGGGGCCGTCGGCGAACAAATGCAAGCTTTGGCTTCCGAGGGAATTGCTTTTGAGGTAATTCCGGGAATTAGCGCTTTCCAACTTGCAGCGGCTAAACTTAAAATAGAGTTGACAGTTCCAGGAGTTGTGCAGACAATTATTTTGACGCGAATTAGCGGCAGAACCGAAGTACCGGAACGCGAAGAATTAGCGAGTTTAGCGGCTCATCAAGCGAGTTTGTGCCTGTATTTGAGTGCCCGCCATGTCGAACAGGCTCAAGCTAAATTGATGGAACATTACCCATCGGATTTGCCTGTAGGGATTTGTTATCGGTTGGGTTGGCCGGATGAAAAAATTGTGCTAGTTCCCCTTGACAAAATGGCAGTTGCTACGCGCGAAAATAATTTGATCAGAACGACAATGTATGTTATTAGTCCGGCCTTGGGAAAATCAGCAGAAGGGCGATCGCGCTTGTACCATCCAGAGCACGATCGGCTTTTTAGACCCTCGAAGGAAGTTCGGCAACCGATTGTCTAACCGATGTAACGAATGTCACGAAAAAGAAAGAGGGAAAAACGAGCAATTCCCAATTCCCAATTCCCCAATCTAAAATCTAAAATCGCCATGACTGATTTAACTCGCAGACAATTTATCACCGTCACCGCATTAAGCGCCGGATTTGCCTTAGCAGTTCATCCTATTGCGGCTGCCGTTATCAATACGGATGCTGCTGGTTTAATAGCAGGTGAGGTAAAAATTCCTGTAAAAGACGGCTCAATTCCAGCATACAGAGCCATGCCAGCCAGTGGCAGCAATTTTCCAGTAATTTTAGTAATTCAAGAAATCTTCGGAGTTCACGCACACATTCAAGATATTTGCCGCCGTTTTGGCAAATTAGGTTATTTAGCGATCGCCCCAGAAATGTTTGCCCGTGAAGGTGATGTTTCTAAAATTACCGACATCCAAGAAATTATTAGTAAAGTTGTCTCGAAAGTTCCCGACGCTCAAGTTATGTCGGATTTAGATGCTACCGTAGAGTGGGCACAAAAGTCCGGAAAAGGCAATACTAATAAGTTGGGAATTACTGGATTTTGCTGGGGTGGCAGAATTGTTTGGCTGTACTCTTCCCACAACCCCAAAGTCAAAGCTGGCGCGGCTTGGTACGGGCGTTTGGTGGGCAATTCTACAGATTTAACTCCCAAACAGCCGATCGACATTGCAGCAACTTTGAAAGTGCCTGTATTGGGGCTTTACGGTGGCAAAGACGAGTCAATTCCCAAGGATACAGTCGAGAAAATGCGGGAAGTTCTCAAAACTGGCAGCAGCGGTTCCGAAATTGTGCTTTATCCAGATGCGCCGCACGGTTTTAACGCCGACTATCGCCCCACTTACCGGGAAAAAGAAGCTAAGGATGCTTGGAAACTGATGCAAGATTGGTTTAAGAAGCACGGAGTTGCACAATAGTTTTGAGATTTTTTCGTTCTTCACACCCCTTCGCCTCTCGATGAGTTTTGAAGTTCATAAACCCGGTTTATTCGTAGATATTTAGGCGCCCAACCAGGATGTTTTCGTATCAACCGGGTTTATGAGGCAAGCGCCCCTTATGATAATTTCTGCCCCTGGCAACTCTGCGAAAATCAAGCCATTTCTTGCTGAAATCCTTGACGAGATTTAGCTTTCATGCTGAATGCAAGAACACCAGCTACCAGCATCAAAACAACAATTGTTCTCCAGTGAATCAAAAAAGGCAGACCCGCTGCTAAAAATATACGTCTCGGAAAAAAGAGCAGAAAAACTAAAGCAATACTGGTGAGCAAAGCATTGCGGTTATTGCTACAGTACAGCCACAGCGATGTCAGAATCGGGAACAAACCTACATAATCGTAAACGTGAGTATATCCGAGAAATGTGAAGGATATACCCATCAGCACAGCCAAGATATCTTCTCGATTAATTCTATTGCGGAACACCCACAGCAGAACCGCTAAAATTACTGCCACAATCTTGATAGCCGGTATCTTCAAGCCTAAAGAAGCAAAAAGACTTTCCATACCAACTTTATCTTGAAACCCCGGTTGATTGAAAGGCAAAGAGCTATAGCTGTCTTGAATTCCTTGATGCCACGCTGCCAGCATCCCAACGGGCCCGCCGTACAGCACCAATGGGTAAGCGCTCATAATTGTAACAGTTGCGAAGGCTACAGCTAGTATTTTCCAGTTGCGTTCTAGCAAAAACCAAATACCGAGCAATAAGCATAGTTGCGGTTTAAAGCTGGCTACACCCAAACAGATTCCTGCTAATACAAATTTTTGCCGTTGGCTGAAGAACCAAGCACCCATTGTCGCAGCAAAAGCTATCAAAGAAGTTTGACCCATCCAGACAACGTGGGCTGTGAATGGGTTGCCAATAATCATCGCACTGATTACCCAAATGCCGAGTTGATTTTCACTATTATTTTGATGTTGGTTGATGGTGCGAACTGTCATCGCAATAATAGCTGCGATTGACAGCAAGTTGAGTAAGACCCAGACGAATTTGGCAACGGAGTAATCGAACAGACCGACAAACATACACAATGCGGCTGATGAAGGAGGATAAAAGAAAGCGGCATTTTCCAGGCCGTCAATTTCCTTTATTCCTGCTACACTTTGAACGAGGAAATCGTGGTTGTAGGGATTGAAACCCTTAAGCCAAGCACGTCCAGCAGCGTAAAGGACGCCACCATCAGCATTGAGTTGACCGTCTCTGCCAATCCCTATTATACCGAAACAAATTAGAGATAATATACTGACGGCTAAAAGACCTAAACCAAAGTTCCGCTTAAACGATTCTGTCATCGAATTATCTCCGATTTTATTAACGAATTGAGGGACTACTTTGAGATTGCAATATTAATGGCTAAAGTTTTAACACAGCATATAGTTAGTTGCCAACAAATCCGAGCAACTTAATTTAAGTTAATAAAAATAAATGTTGGGGGAAGCAGAAGATTTGGTATCGAAAAAAACAATATTGGCAATCTCAACAGTTTCGGTATCGGGATCGCCCTTAAGACAGTTGGGTTTGTGGGCCCGACATTGGTAAACTGGGCGGTGTAGAATTATCGATCGAACAGGTAAGCCCGTGCTAGACGAACAAGCTAAAAAAACCATCTTGCGGAAAATCCCTCACGGATTGTACATCTGCGGTGTCAAAGACGGGGAGGAAGTCAACGGTTTCACCGCTAGCTGGGTGATGCAATCTTCCTTTACCCCTCCCTTAGTTGTTAACTGCGTCAAGCAAGACTCCAAATCCCACGGCATGATCAAAGCCAGCGGTGTCTTTGCTTTGAGTTTCCTAGAAGCAGGGCAAAAAGAGTTAGCCCAGAAATTCTTCAAGCAGCAGCGCCGCGTTGGCAATAAATTTGAGGATGTAGAATTTTATCCCGGCGCGGAAACTGGTTGTCCGATTATCTCGGATTCTCTGGGTTACGTCGAGTGCAAAGTTGTCGGTTCTGTGGAACACGGGGATCACACGGTTTATGTGGGAGAAGTTGTGGCCGCAGGCGTCCACCGAGAAGGCAATCCGTTGCTGCTAGAAAGCACGGGTTGGAATTACGGCGGCTAAAGAGTTGGCAATTGGCAACTGGCAGTTGTCAGTTGTCAGTTGTTAAGGGAGGCGAGTTAAAATTAATAAAAAATCGGCGACAATTTTGTCGGCATTTTCTTCTGTCAAAATTGGTACGTGTACGAAAATACATTTGGTGCTAAGTTGAGAATCTGCAAGGTGTTTTAAAACTGCATAATATAGAGCTTCGCAAACAAATTTTCCCGCTTCGTGACTGATTTCTGTTGTAGCTAAATCAGCGACTAGCGGTTTGAGATTAACTGTTGTTTTCATAATGTCGCTCTCGCAACAAGCGCAGGATTCTACGGTTAACTTTTGCCGGCTTTCGGCCATGCCACAGCAGATAATAGTATCGGGTTGAAGTTGGTTGATTTTGGCGATCGCTAAATTAGGTGCTAGCTGAAAATCTACTGGCAATTTCCTCAAAAAAGTCAGGGAATCAGGCAAAGATTTGATTTGGGAAATCTTGGCTAATAAGTCGTCCGAAGAGTTGGATTGCTGATGGGGAAGCCAAGTATCAAATGAGGTTAGCAGGATTTTCGCCGTCATATTTGTGCAATAATACTGATATTGATAATATAAGGCAAGTAAGTCAATGTCTGTCATTGCAGTAGTAGACTATGACATGGGGAATCTGCACTCAGTCTGTAAAGGCTTGGAAAATGTGGGTGCAGTGCCAAAAATTACAGATTCTCCTGCTATAATCGAGCAGGCTGATGCGGTGGTTTTGCCGGGAGTTGGTTCGTTTGACCCGGCAATGCAGAATTTACGATCGCGCAATTTGATAGAACCGATAAAAAGGGCGATCGCCTCGCGAAAACCTTTTTTAGGCATTTGTTTGGGTATGCAAATTCTGTTGGAAAGTTCCGAAGAAGGTGTAGAACCGGGATTGGGCGTTATTGCGGGAAAAGTGCGCCGATTTCGGTCGGAACCGGGTTTGACAATTCCCCACATGGGATGGAATCAGTTGCAATTTACTCAGCAGAATTGCCCGCTGTGGCAAAATTTACCGTCCGATCCTTGGGTTTATTTCGTGCATTCTTATTATGTCGATCCAGTTGATTGGGAAGTGCGATCGGCAATGGTGAGTCACGGCAGTCAAAACGTGACGGCGGCTATAGCTAAAGACAATTTGATGGCCGTGCAATTTCACCCGGAAAAGTCTTCGAGTACGGGATTGCAAATGCTGTCAAATTTTGTCAGTCTCGTGAGGGAAAAAGTACCTGCTTAGGTGGCATGAATATTGAAAAACCCGGTAGATTGCCGAAACCGGGTTTGACATTTTTAAAAGTCTTCTTCCTTCTTCCTTCTTTCCTCTTCTTTCTTCCTAAATGAGCCTGAGAATCTGTGGCAATCGCCAAATCAAAACCCTGCCGGGACTCGCCACTCGCCCTACACCTTCGCGAGTCAGAGAAGCTTTATTTAATATTTGGCAAGGGACGATCGCAGATTGCAGATGGCTTGACATTTGTACCGGCAGTGGTTCGATGGGTGCAGAAGCTTTGTGTCGGCAAGCCGCGAGTGTCACCGGCATCGAACAGTCGGCGAAAGCTTGTGCGATTATCCGCGAAAACTGGGAGCAAGTAGCAGACTCGTCCCAAACATTCCAAATACTGCGGGGAAACGCGACGGCGAAATTGGCGACATTAGCGGGGCAGCAGTTCGATCGCATTTACTTCGATCCGCCCTACGCCAGCGACTTGTACGAACCTGTGTTAAACACGATCGCCAGCCAAGAAATGCTAGCACCAAACGGCGAAATCGCGATCGAACACAGCCCGGAGCGATCGGCACAACCGATTTCCGGTCTAGAAATTTGCCGCCAGAAAATATACGGCAATACAGCATTAACCTTCTACACACGCAGTTGCTGACAGGCTCAAACAGCAGCAGCGTCACTACTCGACGCAAAAAGAAACCGGGTTTCATGGCGTTGGCGCGCCCGGGAGTCCAAGTTTTTTCCTTGGGTACAATACAAATTTTTCCGATGAAGTTAAGCTTTGTGCGTAGGTTGTCACAGCAAGTTGCTTGAGCAATCGACGAAATAAATGGAGTTTACGCTGAAAATAAAGACTTTCAGTTGTAACATGAACCCAAAGTGTGAGTGTGAATATTCCTAAAGGAGTGAATATGGTTCAGACACCTTCGCGCCCTCGTGGCAGCGAGTTTCCGGCTGTTAACTCGGTACAGCCAGCCAAACTGGATACGATTCTGCTGGGAAATAGCCTCTCCCTGCCAAATACCAAACTCTTCGGCACAGACGGCATTCGCGGGAAAGTTGGAGAATTGCTGAATGCACCCCTAGCCTTGCAAGTGGGCTTCTGGGCTGGACAAGTTCTACGCCAAAATACCCCCAACCAGGGGCCTGTGATTTTGGGGCAAGACAGCAGGAATTCCAGCGATATGCTGGCAATGGCACTGTCAGCGGGTTTGACGGCCGCCGGTTTAGAAGTGTGGAATTTGGGATTGTGTCCCACTCCCTGCGTTGCTTATCTGGCAAGCGTTTCGGAGTCGGTCGGCGGAGTGATGATTTCGGCTTCTCACAATCCCCCAGAAGACAACGGCATTAAGTTTTTCGGCTCAAACGGCTCCAAGCTGTCGCAGCAGTTGCAGGAACAAATCGAAGCGGGAATCCGGGGGGCAAAGGTTCCGGTTGCTAGCTTGGCTTGGGGACACCACTACCATCGCTCTGAGTTGGTTAAAGATTATGCCACTTCGCTCTGTGATTCGCTGCAAAAGATGAATTTGGAGGGGATGCGGATAGTTTTGGATTTGGCTTGGGGGGCGGCCGCGGGTTTGGGTCCGGCGGTGTTCGCGCAAATGGGGGCGGAGGTTATCTGTTTGCACGACTCTCCTGATGGATCTCGCATTAATGTTAACTGCGGTTCTACTCATCTCGACAGTTTGCAAGCGGCGGTTTTGGAACACAATGCTGATTTGGGCTTTGCTTTTGACGGCGATGCCGATCGAGTTTTGTGTGTTGACAACCAAGGTCGAACGATTGACGGCGATTACATTCTTTATCTGTGGGGCCGGCAGTTGCGCGACTCCCAACAGTTACCATCCAATTTAATTATTTCTACTGTAATGGCTAACCTCGGCTTCGAGCGAGCTTGGGAAGAATTGGGCGGCAAACTAACTAGAACCAACGTCGGAGATCAGTACGTTCATGCTGAAATGCAGCGCACCGGTGCGATGTTGGGCGGCGAACAGTCGGGACATATTCTTTGTCCGCATTATGGTGTCAGCGGCGACGGTTTGCTGACAGCTTTGCATTTGGCTTCGCTGGTGCGCCAGTCCGGGCAATCTTTGGCACAATTGGTAAGTGGCAGTTTCCAAACTTATCCGCAGTTGCTGCGAAATATTCGGGTGGACGATCGCGAAAAACGCCTGAAATGGCAGGAGTGCGAGGCAATGCAAAAGGCGATCGAACGTGCTACAACAGCAATGGGCGAACAGGGACGGGTTTTGGTGCGCGCTTCTGGCACTGAACCGCTAATTCGAGTTATGGTGGAAGCTGCCAGCGCCGAATTGGCTAATTTCTGGACTGAAAATTTAGTTTTAGCCGTTCAGCAACACATAGCTATCTGATGGAAATGGGGAATTAATCTGAAGGAAGAAGGAAGAAGGAAGAAGGAAGAAGGAAGAAGGAAGAAGCCTCTTAGATAAATATAGGGGCTATTGAAACTAATTTCTCATTCTTTATTCCCTCTTGCTTATTCCCTCTGTTCTAAATAACTAAATCCTTCTTTCTTCATTTCCCCATTTCTGATTGTATGAACACCAAATCAATTCAAAATGGGCGGCTGCATCGAATTTCGTTAAAATTTTTAATTGTCGTCATATTAATAACGGGGATATGGTTTCGCTTTAGTAATCTGGATCGCAAAGTCTACTCGTTCGACGAATCTATCACCTCGCTGCGAATTTCTGGCTACACTTGGACGGAAATGGTGCAGCAAGATTTTCAAGGCAAAATAATTAGCGTCGCAGATTTGCAGCGGAAATACCAGCAGATAAATGCCGAAAAAACTTGGTTGGATACTGTTAAAGGTTTAGCTACAGAAGAACCTCAACTGTCGCCGCTGTATTTTATTTTAGCCCAATTTTGGGTGCAGTTGTTCGGCCCGCAAGTGGCGACTGTCAGAAGTCTTTCAGCTTTGATTAGTTTGTTAGTTTTTCCCAGCATTTATTGGCTGTGCTGGGAATTATTTCGCTCTGCGTCTGTGGGATGGATGGCTGTTACAATCGTTGCTGTTTCACCCTTTCACGTCTTGTACGCGCAAGAGGCAAGACCCTACATGATGTTTGCAGTCTTGGTTTTGCTGTCGAATGCAATTCTGCTGCGGGCGATCGCCTTACAAAATTCTCCCAGCATATCTAAATTGAGTAAGGCTGTTTGGTTTATTTATGCGATCGCCCTTACTTTCGGACTCTATTCTAGTTTATTATTTTTTTTAGTACTATGCGCCCACGCCACCTATGTAATTATCACCGAAAATTGGAGTTTTAGCAAAACATTAATTGCTTATTTACTAGCTTCATTGGCAGCAATAATGTTTTTTGCTCCTTGGATTTGGATATTACTTTATAACTCGGAAAAAATTGAGGCAACAGTAGGTTTCTCCCGCTTTTCCCTGCCTTTGATGTCTTCACTTCAACCTTTAATTATCCTGACCTGCCGAATGTTTATTGACACGCATTGGGCGGGCGGAATTATCAAATTGGGTGCAAGCGGTCTTGCTACAAATTTAATCAGACTGATTGTAGTAGCCGTATTACTGTTAGCGATCGCACATTCACTATACTCGCTCTGCCGCTCAACTCCCAAACGAGTTGCGCTGTTTGTATTGACAGCGATCGGAATTACAGCGATAGTATTGATAGCAGTGCGAGGCGTTGCCGATCGCTATCTAGTTCCCTATATTTTAGCAATCCAGATAGCTGTTGCCTACTTATTCACCGCTAAAATTACAGTCACCCCCAATCCCCGCCAACAAAAACTGTGGCAGCTAGGTTTTATAGCACTAATATCGAGTGGAATAATTTCTTGTGCCGTCAGCTCACAGTCACAACTTTGGTGGAACAAATACCCTTCTAGCACTAAATACAATCCCCAAGTAGCCACGATTGTCAATCAAGCGAAAAAACCTTTAGTAATCAGTCACGGAGGCAACAACATCACAGGAAAAATACTGTCTGTCAGCTATCTGCTGAAGTCGCAAGTAAAGCTTTTGCTGGCAGTTAAACCCTATCAAGTTAAAATTCCTGATGGTTTTAGCGATGTATTTCTCTACCGAGCTACAGCAGCATTAAAATTTGAACTAGAAAAAGTGCAAAAATATCAAATCACACCAATTTACAAACCCGGCGATGTCTGGCTTTGGCGTGTAGAGAAATAATGAAGGCGGCAACTGCAAATAAATGATGATTTCTGTTGTGATCCCCACCTACAACCGCGAGCAACCTCTGCGAGAGACATTGGCTGATGCCATTCGGCAAAACTACCCGAATTTTGAAGTTCTGGTAATTGATCAAACTCGCACCCACGAATCAGAAACTCAAGTTTATTTAGAGGAATTGGCAAATGCTGGCAAAATTCGGTGGTTTCGGGTAGATTGGGCGAGTTTGCCTGCTGCTCGAAATTATGCAGTCCGGCGCGCAGTTGGAGAGATTATTTTATTTATTGATGATGATGTACAATTGCCAGAGGGTTTTTTGGCTGCTCATGCTGACAACTATTTAGAAAAACCAGATGTAGGATGTGTGGCGGGCAGGGTTTTTGACAGAATGAAACTGGACAATTGTGGAGGCGATTTGGCGATCGAATATTTGCCCTCAGAAGCGATGGATGCGGGCATTGCCTGGTATTTTATCGATTTGGTGCATACAGTAAAACCGCAGCAGGTGCTCTCGGCTAGAGGCTGCAATATGTCATTTCGCCGGCAGGTTTTTGCCGAGTGGGGGCTGAGGTTTGATGAGCGGTTTACAGGGAGTGCGGTGCGCGAGGAGTCGGATTTTTGTTTGAGATTGCGATCGACTGGCCTGAAAATTTGGTACGATCCCAATGCCTGTTTAGTTCACTTGGGGGAAGAGAGCGGCGGGTGTCACGATGTCAGCACGCGATCGATCGAATATCAAATCACATTCTATCACAATCACTTTCTAATGGGATTGAAAAATTTAACAGCTTTTCAATGCCTGCGATTTTTTGCCAAACTCTTTGACTGCCACGTTTTGGGAAATCCGCCTTGTTATAAAAGCCACTCGCCCATTAAAATTATAACTAGATTTGCTTTTTATATCTTGGGTTTTCTCAGTGCTATAAATACAGTAATTCAATCTCTGTGGAATGATGGACAAATTTACAGCCATCAAGACAATATTAACGCTCAATAATTCCCTATTCCTTCCCCTAAATGAGAATTCTCGTTGCCAGTCACACCTATATTGTGGACATTAACCGGGAAAAATTCAAGATATTAGCCAACCTAGAACCCGATATTGAAGTAACAGTTGTAGTGCCGCAGCGTTGGAAACCCGGAGGGGTTCAAAATAAAATTATAGAAACGGAATTTTATCAAAAGGGTTCCTTTAAAGTAATCCCTGTCTCCAACTTTAGTCAAAACAATCAAGGATTGCTAAGCTTTGGTTGTGATTTAATTAAAGTTTTGCAAAACTTTAGACCCCAGATCATCCAAGTTGAACAAGGTTCAAAATCCCTTGCTTGCGCTCAATTAATTTTATTAAATAAACTGCTTAAATTAAAGGCAAAAAATATATTGTTTACCTGGTGGAATCTGCCTTATCAATTGAATTGGCCTGTTTCAATTTTAGAAAATTACAATCTTCATCACACCAACGGAATTATTGCAGGCAACTTAGATGGAGCAAAAATTTTGCGGCAGCGGGGCTATCAAGGTTCGGTAAAAGTAATGCCACAACTCGGAGTAGATGAAACTTTGTTTCGCCGCACTGGTAAAGACGCTGATTTATCCGGCAGGTTCGGCATTGCACCGACCGATTTTGTGGTAGGGTTTGTAGGGAGGTTTGTCGAAGAAAAAGGACTGTTAACTTTAGCTGAGGCCTTGGCAGGGTTGAAAAAAATCCCTTGGAAGTGGCTGTTAGTAGGACAAGGAAAATTGCGGACGTACCTCGCCGAAAAATGTATTGAATGGGGAATCAGCGATCGAATAATCTGGGTAGAAAGCGTTTCCCACGAAGAGATTCCCCCCTACATTAACTTAATGAACTGTTTGGTATTGCCCTCGCAAACCAGCTATAAATTCAAAACTTTGACCACTGTGGGCTGGAAAGAACAATTCGGTCACGTTTTAATTGAAGCGATGGCCTGTCAAATTCCGGTTATCGGTTCCGACTGCGGGGAAATTCCCCACGTGATCGGCGATGCGGGGTTAATATTCCCCGAGGGAAATGCAGGGGTTTTGCGCGAGTGTTTGCAGCAATTGATGGAGCAACGGCAGTTAGTCGCAGATTTGGGCGATCGGGGTTATCATAGAGCGATGAGCAATTATACCAATCAAGCTTTAGCTGAGCACTTATTGGAATTTTACAAAGAATTGTTGTAACTTTTAGCAGTATAATACAAGTGTTAAATAAAAGCTGTAGTAAATGTCTATTCCTTCCGACATACGCTCTTTGGTTGACGAACTCTACCAGGTACTACACGAGACAGAACGCCAAGCAACGCAGGGACTTTTTGCACTTAGAAGAGCAATGTCTCTTTTTCCAGAAAATGAAATACTGATGCAATACTTTTCTTCGATCAGTAATTTTCAATTCTGCGTATCAGGTGTTCGCTTACAAGCCGAGCACATAGTGGGTAATGTGTTGATGGCTGGTGTGCCCGATGAAGATGTTCAAAAAGCAGGAGATTATTTAGCAGCATTGCTACGTATGGCTCCTGAAGCGAGAATTATGATAGACAAAGTAATTGAGAGATTAGAAGCATTGCCATGAAACAATTACCAGATGAAAGCCAACTCCTGGAAATCCTTGAAATTGTGAAAGCTGCGGAAGCCAAAGCCAGTGAAATGTATGAATTTTCCAAGACAATGGCTCACAATACCCAAATTACAGCGACAAAGAGAGAGGAAGCTGAACAGCTAGACGGGCAGCCTTTTCCAGATAATTAAATTTGTCATGGGAGATGTTGATATTTTGATTGAAAGAACTATCCCCCATGCGAATTCTCCAAATTATCCCCTCCATTTCCCTCGTCTACGGCGGGCCGAGTCAAATGGTACTCGGACTTTCTGCGGCCCTCGCGGCCAAAAACATTGATGTGACGATTATCACCACAGATTCTAACGGAGATATCGGTCAGAATCCCTTAGATGTCCCCTTAAATCAACCAATAAAACAAAACGGTTATCAAATTATTTATTTCCGCTGTTCTCCGTTTCGTAGATATAAGTTTTCTCTGAATTTATTGCAGTGGTTAAATCAAAATGCGCGAGAATTTGACCTGGCTCACATTCACGCTCTTTTCTCACCAGTAACTACCCTCGCTGCTACAATTGCTAGATATCACAAGTTGCCATATATTATGCGTCCCTGCGGTATGCTTGACCCCGCCGATTTGCAGAAAAAAAAGCGCTTGAAACAGATTTATGCCACGCTTTTAGAACGCCCTAATTTAGCAGGGGCGGCCGCAATTCACTTCACAAGTAAAGAAGAAGCTAAAATCTCAGAAAGATTTGGTTTGAACTGCACAGGCAAGATGCCTGTGCCACGGGATTTGGACTTCACAGGCAAGATGCCCGTGCCACGAGATGTGGTTATTCCATTGGGGGTGACAGCAGGTCTGTTTCCTCAGAGATTGCGGGAATCTCAAGTGCCAATCATCTTATTTATGTCGCGAATTGAACCTAAAAAAGGGCTTGATTTGTTAATTACAGCATTAGAAAGTATTTTGGCATCAGGCATAGAGTTTCACTTTATTTTAGCTGGGTCAAATCCCCAGGATGCTGATTATGAAACACAAATTAAAAGTAAAATACACTATTCAAGCTTAGCAAAATATACAACAATAACTGGTTTTGTGAGCGGTGATTTAAAAGTTAAACTGTTGACAAAAGCCGACTTATTTGTATTGCCTTCTTATTACGAAAACTTTGGCATTGCTGTAGCAGAAGCGATGGCTGCGGGTGTACCTGTCGCCATTTCCGATCGCATACATATTGCGGAAGACATACAGCAAGCAGAAGCTGGTTGGGTGGGGCCTTTGGAAGTAGGGGCGATCGCCAATTCAATTAAATCAGCACTTCTGAATCCACAGGAGCGCCAACGGCGGGGATTGAACGGCAAAGAGTATGCCAAAAAGCATTATAACTGGGAGGCGATCGCCCAGCAAACCATCGATGCTTACCAGCAGATTTTGTCGTCTACTAACTAATGGCACAGCGGTTTACCTCCTGTTTCTTAGCCTGCTGCAAGTTATTGTGCCGCTGTTATCAGGCAGGTGAGATTTTCTCAACGCTGCTATTTTAGCTGCAATACTTATCAACGAAACTCTGCAATCCTGCCTGATATCCTGCTCCTACCGCCTGAAATCTCCACTCTCCATTCTTTCTATACAAGCGACCAAATTCTACAGCAGTCTCTCGCGAAAAATTCTCTTTTAATTCATAACGAACAAGTTCGTTTTCTGTATCCAAATTGTAAATCTTGATAAAAGCATTTTTTATATTGCTAAAATTTGCATTAATTTTTTCTGCTTCGTGAATAGTGACAACAAAAGTTACTTCCTCAATTTCAGGATTAACTCTTTTTAAGATAATGCCGTAAATCGTTTTATTCTCTTGATTTCGGTTGTTTTTATCCCGAATCACTTGCAGTACCGAACTGTCACCGGATTGCAGATTATTGTAAAATATCAAATATTTATCGTTAGGTATTTTGCCGTCAGCATCTAGCATAAAGGCAGAGACATCAATCTCGTAGCTTTGTCCTGCCTCTGTCACCTGCCAACCGAGGGCGATCGCCATTTTTTTTAAACCGGGCGCTTCTTGAGAGATATTAAATCTTTCACCCTTACTTAATTGCATTGCCATCTGCTTATTTGTTAAACCTCAAACTTTATAACGTTCATGTTAATATTAAGTGGGATAATAACTTTTATTCTTTAAGAAAACTTAATATTTTGTCTCTAATAGCGTAGCGAGTCTCATTAAAAATATGTGCTGCTGCTCTCCGAAGTTATTGAGATTTACTGAGAGAGAATTACGTAAGCAAAAACCGGGCTTTCTACCAAACCCGGTTTCAACAATTGAACTTAATTTGAGTCTAATTTTGAGCATTTTCAGAACTAGGTGGCAGCGTCACAAAATTACCAAAAGCTCCAACCGTTTGATAGCTTTTTTTACCTAATTCAGTTGTGTAAATACTGACAACACCTAAATTTTGACGCTGCGTTGTATTGTCGAGCAAGCTTTCGATCGTGTCCCGCTGCGAAGTCAGCAAATTCTTGCAACTGCCGATTAAAGTATCTGTAATGCCGCTCAAAGCTTTCGGCACGCGAGAATCTTTGCACACAGTGCTTTCCAACTCGGTTTGGAGTACGCCGGAAGCATAAGTGAGGTATTTGTCTCTCCCAGGATTTGTAAATGCCATGCCGGCGGCTAGAAGAGTCAGAGCGATCGCGACTTTTCCCACATTGCCGAAAAAATTAGAAGTTGGCTTGTTAGTATTCATTGCGTTATCAATATTCATTTTTTTTACCCCTGTTGATTTATAAGCTTCTCTTGATTTAAACTACACCTCCTCAGAAACAGATTTCCGAAAGGAGGGGACAGTTTTTAGATTGGAGCTCAGTTGCGAGTAAGTCTCTCACTGGTTTACCTTCCTTTTACGTTTCCCCCTCCCTCAAATCCGGTAAATCTTCAACAAAACATTTAGCTGGTTCCCAGGCACAGCCTGGGGACGAGGAATTTAAACTTAGTTTCGCTTTGATTTTTGCCTCTCGATCTCCCGCTGCAACTCTTCAATCTGACGGCGCAAAGCCTCCGTCTCGCTGTTAGGCGTTTGGGACTTCACATCAACCGCACCCTCAGCTACAGCCCGCTTGTAGTTCCCCAGCTTAATTTGGCGGTATTCCTCGGAACTTGCCCAGTCTCGCAAATACCTCAGCCGTTCCACCGGGAAAGGGTGACTCAGCATCACGCCTTGGCCGCCATTGTAAAGTAAAAATTTATACACTTGGTTGAGATTGTCTCGATCGAGCTCTTGATATTTGTCAGACTGGCGGATAAATTCTTGCAAACTGCATTGGTCAGCATATTTACTGCTAACCCCCGCCAGTTGCATCATCGTCTTCATCACACTGTTCAAGTCATCCGTCACCAACAAAGCCGCCCGATCTGCCGACAATTCAGCCTTGCGCCGCCACTCGTAAAAAGCGAAAATTAAACCGCTACCGACCATATTTCCCAAACCGAAAGTCATCTCGCCAATTGTCGATGCGACGCTCATCGCCCACATCGCCATTTGATTTAAAGTTGGATGGCCGCATTTAATGTGTCCCAACTCGTGAGCCAAGACTACCCGCAGTTCTGCCTCGTCCAACAAGTCTAAAAGACCAGTGTTTAACACTACATAAGGCTGGTTTTTTCCCAGGGCATAGCTGTTAACTGAGGGATTCTGAGAAACAAACAAACCCGGTTCTGGAAAAATATCTAAAGCCTGCACGCACTCCCGAAATATATGATAAATGCTGGCATATTGGCGTGGTCCGACTTGAATGCTATTTCCCATTAGGTAAACGAATTGCGGTCGTTCGTAGACAAATTCTACAAATTTGCTGGCAATTAAGTCAAATCCAGGCACGCTTCGCAGCGCTTCCTCAGCTTGGCGATCGAGGGGATGCTGAAATGCTTCGCTAGAAATTCCAGTATAAGTAGGCATGGTAGTTGCAAAAATTACATCTAAAATATCTCAGTGTTGCCGAGCGCTGCGGGTGCTAGCTGGCGCCTGACTTATCAATCTTATCTTGACAAATGTTGAACTGTTCATCAGTCCTAGACGCACTCCCATCCCAGAAACCTGGTTTTTTAGCGAATTTACGGTGTGTAACGAAGTATTGCGTAAAAAAACTCGGTTTCTGGACTCCCCTGTAAGTGCTGTTAAAATTAACGTTAAAATTGTGATTCTGCCAAAGACGCGATCGACAAACATCTTTCACAGTGCCTGTGTATCGCCTCACCCAAAAATTGGAACGTGCAAAAATGGCTATCCTGCGACTCGAAAACGGTACAACCTACACTCAACAAAGCGACATTACCCGAGAACTCGCTTCCTTAAACATTCAACTCAACCGCTGGCCCGTGGGTGACAGCGCTGAACTTCAAAATTTGTTAGCTAAAGATGCTCTTGACGACAATCAAAAAGAGCAAGTGCTGCAAGCCCTCGACGGCTACTTTCAACAGTTGTTGGAAAGTGCAGGCTATCAGGATCGCGACTTAATTGTACTGCACCCAGACATTCCCAACCTCGACACCATGCTGTCCAAATTCAACAAGTGCCACATCCACGCCGATGATGAAGTCCGCTATATCGTAGCAGGCGAGGGCATTTTCGGCTTCGTGCGGCCCGACGGCAGCCAAGTCGAACTCACAGTGCAGCCGGAAGAATTTATCAACGTGCCGGCGAATACAGAACACTGGTTTTATTTGACAGCAGCCCGGAAAGTTAAAGCTGTGCGCTATTTTACCACTAAAGAAGGTTGGACGCCTGAGTATACCGATACGGAAATTCGATCGCGTTTAGCTGCTGTTTGAACAGTTGACAGTTGACGGTTAACGGCAATCTTCAAATCATCTAAAAATCCTCAAATCCCGCCTTAAATTTTGTGGTTTGAAGATTGCAAAATACTCAAAGCAACCGCCTCCGCCACTTTAATCCCATCAATCCCCGCCGACAGAATTCCACCCGCATATCCTGCCCCTTCCCCAGCAGGATAAAGACCTTCTGTATTCAAACTCTGATAATCTTCCTTGCGTTTAATCCGAATTGGTGAAGAAGTGCGCGTTTCCACCCCAGTCAAAACCGCATCATCCATCGCAAATCCTTTAATCTGTTTGTCAAAAGCCGGAAGTGCTTCGCGGATAGCTGCGATCGCATAATCTGGCAAACTTTCGCTCAAATCAGTCATCACAACTCCCGGCGTATAAGACGGGTGCACACTGCCTAGCGCCGTGGAAGAGCGATTCGCCAAAAAATCACCCACAAGCTGCCCAGGGGCGTTATAAGTGCCACCTCCTAACTCAAATGCCCGTTCTTCTAAGCGACGCTGAAACTCAATTCCGGCTAAGGGATGACCCGGATAATCCTGCGGCGTGATACCTACCACAATCCCGCTGTTAGCATTGCGTTCATTGCGAGAATATTGACTCATCCCATTAGTGACAACTCGCCCGGGTTCTGACGCAGCCGCCACTACCAAACCACCGGGACACATACAGAAACTATATACAGAACGGCCGTTTTGGCAATGGTGAACCAGTTTGTAATCGGCGGCACCCAAAAGTTTATGGCCGGCCCGATCGCCAAAACGACAGCGATCGATGATAGTTTGGGGATGTTCCACCCGAAAACCAATGGAAAAAGGTTTAGGCTCAATGTAAACCCCGCGCGAAAACAACATTTCAAAAGTATCGCGGGCGCTGTGTCCCACCGCCAGAACTATATAATTACTAGCAATATATTCTCCACTGGCAAGGGTAAGTCCCTGCACTTTTCCATTTTCGATGTGGATATCTTCCACACGAGTTTGAAACCGAATTTCTCCGCCTAATGATTCAATTTGGGCGCGTAGGCTTTGGACAATTCCCACCAGTTTGAACGTGCCAATATGCGGTTTATTAATATATAAAATTTCTGGTGAAGCTCCCGCATTCACAAGTTCCGTCAGCACCTTGCGTCCATAATGTTGAGGATCTTTAACTTGGCTGTAGAGCTTGCCATCCGAAAAAGTACCCGCACCACCTTCGCCAAACTGAGCGTTAGATTCCGGGTTAAATTCTGCTTTCTTCTTCCAAAATCCAAAGGTGTCAACTGTGCGATCGCGCACTGCTTTTCCGCGTTCTAAAAGGATAGGGCGAAACCCCATTTGTGCCAGCATCAGACCTGCAAACATACCGCACGGCCCTGTACCAATCACAATGGGGCGAATCGTCAAATTGCTGGGGGCTTTGGCTACATACCGATAACTCGTGTCTGGTGTTACCATCACATGAGGATCTTTTTTGAAGCGTTGGAGAAGTTGCTTTTCCTGTGTCGTTTCTACATCCACAATATAGACAAGGAGGATTTCTGCTTTTTTACGAGCATCATAGCTGCGCTTGAAGATGGAATAGCCGAGCAATTCTTCGGGGGGAATTTGCAGCTTTTTGATAATGGCACTGGCGATCGCATCTTCAGGATGATCGAGGGGGAGTTTTATTTCGGTTATTCGTAACATATAGTGGAAGGAAGAAGGAAGAAGGAAGAAGGAAGAATAAAAATCCCGAACAGAAGTATTATAACTATTTAACCGGACATCCTATGGGCGATCGTCCTCGGTCGATCAATTTTTAATTTTTGAGCGGATAATTGAAGAAGCGTTATAATAAACAAAAAATTAAGTTTTGTAAAGACCCTTGACTGCAACATTCACACCTAAAAACAGCCGAACCTGGCACGCTCTCAACCCCCTGTGGGAAGGAGCAGAAGACGCAGTACAAAAGGGTTTACCCCACACCAAGCTCGCACCGGCGTGGCAAATACTGCTCTTGGGCGACGGTTCCCCCACCCGTCACCTGCAACTGCTGACAGGGGAACCCACAGAAGTTGATGTCATCGATATGTCCTTAGTCGGTGAAGATGCAGATGGCGCGCCCCAGCAAATTGTCGCGGTTCCGGGGCCGCGGCTGCGCCGCCAAGTGTGGCTGCGGACTGCTTCGGGACAGCGCTTAGCCTATGCAACTTCTTGGTGGGAAGCGAGCCACGTAGACGAATATTTACAAAATAAATCTTTGCCAATTTGGGCTAGTTTAGCGAGACTGCGGACAGAATTGTATCGCGATGTGCAGGGCATTTATTGCGGTAATTCGGCTGCTTTGGAATCAGCGTTTGAAGAGTCGGGGCCTTTTTGGGGGCGACACTATTTGTTTTGGCATCACGGGAAGCCATTGACTCTGATTTATGAGGTTTTTTCTCCTTATTTAACTAAGTATTTGGGGCCGATGCAATTGGATGTTGATTGAGATGCTATCGGCCGATCGAGGGTTTTGGCATCTGACGCACTTTACTGATTGTGACACGCTTGCCTTAGTCTTTTTTGATAAACCGCGAAGACGCGAAGGACACAAAGAAGAAGAGGAAGATCGATCGGGAGGGTATACAGCCGGATTTGGTATTAGCTCCCGGACATCTTCAAGAAGTCGGGGAGCTGGATTTTCTACCTATTCATAGTTGTTCGACGAAATTTCACTCGCAAACCGTCGCGCGGATGAGGAATCGGTACTGTGATTAAATTCAAATCTTGATCCGGTAACAGCTCCCATTCAAACTCCCGAATAATCTTGGCCGCAAACAACTTCATTTCTAATCGGGCAAATTCTTTGCCCAAACAGTCTCGCAAACCGCCGCCAAATGGCACGTAACTGAACGGTTTAGCCGATCGCTCGGAGTTAAATCGATCGGGGTCGAAGCGATCGGGTTCAGGATAAAGTTGACTATCCTGATGGGTTTGATTAATCCCAGAAACCACGTTCCAACCTTTAGGAATTTCATAGCCACCGAACTCAAAAGCATTAATTGCTGTCCGAAAAATAGCTCTCACCGGTGGAATTAAACGCAGCACTTCTCGCAGCACCTGTTCTAAATAGGTCATTTGTTTGAGTTGTTCCAATGTTAGGGGTTCAGTTGCGGGGAACTGCTGCTGTTCGGCCCGCACTTTTGCCACCACATCGGGATTTTGAGCTAGGAGAAGGCAAAAAGAGGTGAGCGCCGAAGTTAAAGTTTCGTGTCCCGCAAACAGCAGCAACAGCACTTGATCTTTCAACTCCTCCAAACTCAAACTATTTCCCTCGTCATCGCGAGCCGAAATCAGCAAACTCAGAGCATCATTGCCACTAGGGGTTCCTTGTTGGCGATCGCGAATAATCTTTTCCAGTTCTGCTAACAGTAACTTCCTACCCTTTTTGGCTTTGCCAAACTGAGTAAAAGGCAAATCCCAAGGGATAGAAAATAAACCCTCTGCAAATGTTTCAAAATAGTGTCCAAGCGCCGTTTCCGAACCATTATCAATCCCAACTAACAACTTACCCGCAACATCAAAAGTATATTTCCTCAGTTCAGGATACCAAGTCATGGTTTCCATTTTTTCCCATTTTTCCAAATAGCGCTGAGTTATATTTTCCATCGCGCCGATGTAGCCGACCAAAGCTCGCGGCTGAAACGCTTGGTACAGCAACTTGCGCCGATTTTGGTGGTTAGCACCCGTTTGCAACGCCAAGGAAAGCGGCCCTAAAAGCGCTCTCGTGCTGGCAGGCCAAGCCACAACAAAATATTGGTTGTCATTGCTTAAAACAAACAAATTAGCCTCTTGGCCACACATAAATACGGTAGGCTGTCCGAAGATGCTAGTTTTGAAAATTGGCCCGTACTGCTGGTGGCGTTTTTTGGCAAATTCGGAATCTTGCAAAAAGTTGAGGGTATCGCCAATTAGGGGTAAACCTAAACTGCTGGGAGGTAATGCCATTTTAGATTTTAGATTTTAGATTTTAGATTTTTAATATCATATCAATTTTAGTTGTCTCGTGCATATTGTCAACCAGACAATTTTCTGGTAAAATAACTTTTATTGTTTTGTAGCCTGTAGGTGCGTCTGTCTTAAAGTTTATACAAAAAATAGGGTTTTTCTCACTGACCCAGCTTAGTATTTTGGCATACCAACAAATTTAATTTCCTTTCCTTTTAATCGGAATCTCGATTATAAATTCAGTGCCTTTCCCCACCAACGATAAACACTTAATTTCACCTTTATGTTTTTCGACAATAATTGAATGGGAAATCGCTAAACCCATTCCCGTTCCTGAACCGATCCGTTTGGTAGTATAGAATGGGTCAAATATCCGTTGCTTGACTCGATCGGTGATACCTGCACCGTTATCAGCAATTCTAATCACAGCGAGAGTACCTTCTACCTCTGTACGAATGCGGATAATTCCCGGATTTTCGAGCTTTTCTTGTAACACGTCAATAGCGTTAGCAATAATATTCATGAACACCTGATTCAAGAGTCCGGCGTAGCACTCCACCAGTGGCAAGTTTCCGTATTCTTTAACGATTTGAATTGCGGGGCGATGGTACTCCGTACCCGCTACGCTATCGGGCTGAACTTTCAGACGGTGTTCTAAAATCATCAATGTGCTGTCGATGCCTTCGTGAATGTTAACCTTTTTCATGTCAGATTCATCGAGGCGAGAGAAATTCCGCAAACTCCGCACGATATCCCGGATGCGAGTAGCTCCCACCTGCATAGAAGACAGCATTTTCGGCAAGTCGTCTAGCACAAAATCCAGCTCTAAAACTTCTATTTCCTCCTGAATCGCTGGAGAAGGTTCCGGGTATTCATCTCGATACATTTGCAGCAGTTTCATCAGGTTTCTGGTGTATTCTTCTGTGTAGGTAAGATTGCCAAAAATAAAGCTGACTGGGTTATTGATTTCGTGGGCAATTCCTGCTACCATCTGACCGAGACTAGACATTTTTTCTGCCTGCACGAGTTGAGTTTGAGCTTGCTGGAGTTCGCACAGAGTTACTTCGAGTTTTGCAGCTTGTTCTTGTGCTATCCGAGCGGAATCGACGCTTTTAGTGTAAAGTTCAGATTGACTGATGGCGATCGCCAATTGATCGCCAATTACCTCCATTAACTCGACTTCCTCTTTTGTCCACTTGCGAATTTCCCTGCAAGAAACGCAGCTAACAACACCAGTTAAACCTCCGGCACTTTTAATCGGCAAATCCAAAACAGACTTGCAACCAACCTGCAAAAAGAATTCCCTTTCTACTGGATCGCTGAAAGTTGCAACATCATCTATTTGATAAACTTCCAAATTAGCGATTTTTTGCGGCAGCGTACCCCTTATGTCAGCAGGGTAATAACCCAAAAGCGAGAATAAATCATCATTTTTAGATTCGTGGACGACATCCCAAGCAGGTGGCGAAGCGTCGGGCAAATACCAGATAAACACACAGCGATCGACTTGCAGCAAGTCGCGAATTTGCTGCACAGTTGTTGCTAAAATAGTACCTAAATCCAGAGATTCGCGGATATTGCTAGCTAGCTGGTTCAGCAGCGCTTCCTGCTCCGCTAATTTGCGAAATCTCGCTTCCGACTTTTGCAACTGTCTTTGAGATTCTTTTTGTTTTGTAACGTCCAAACCCAAACCGATTAAGCCGATCGCGTTTCCAAAATCATCTTTTACCTTAGTTTTAATTGTCTCCAAATAATGTTTTTTACCATCAGCAAGCTGCATCGCTTCTTCAGCATAACAGGGAATATCTTGGCTCCACGCTTGCGCGTCAGATTCCATGCACGTAGCAGATGCTTCTAATCCCAAAACTTCGGAATAGTGAGATGCTGCTAAAAATCTTGATTCAGGTATAGCCACATCTTCGCAGAAAGTTTTGTTAATTAATAACATCCGCCCGCTAGCATTTGTCAGCCATACCCAGATCGGAGCGTTGTCAATAATTGCCCTCAAAGTTTGCTGTTGTCTGGCGAGAGCTTCTTCTGTTTGTTTGCGCTTAATTCCCAGGGCGATCGTATCGGCACTTGACGCCAAAGCAATCAACATTGATTCGTTCAACTCCTGGCGAGCAAACATCGCGATTACTCCCAGCAACTGATTGTCAACAATTAGCGGATATCCAGCAAAAGCCACCATTCCTTCTCGTGAGGCCCATTTTTTGTCCTGGATTCGGGGATCTTCTTTCACACAATTAGTGATGTGAGGTTGTCGCTCCAGGGCGATTAAACCAATCTTGAACTCGCCGACAGCAATGCGGCTGTGACCGCCGTCAATATGAGTATATATCCCCGCGCTTGCTTGCAGTTGCAATACATTTCCGTCTTCATTCAATGTCCAAATCCGAGCAAAGGCAACATCCAAATGGCGCACAACTGCATCGGCGCAATATTGCAAAGTTGTACGCAAACCCTGGTTTTGAGTTAGAACAATTCCCACATCTGCTGTGAATAAAGAAAGTTTCAATTGTTCTGCTAAAGCTTGTTCTGCTATTTTGCGCTCTGTAATGTCCGTAGCAGCACCGAGACGCTGCTTAATTTTTCCCTCCTCTGTTCTGCTAAATACAATATTCCGGCTGACTAACCAGTGCCAACAATTATGTTTGTCGCGCACCCGATATTCGTACTCAATAACTTCGCCGTCGGGAGCATTTTCTAATGGCTGAAAATATCCGGGAAATTTAGCTAAGTCGTCAGGGTGGATGATGGTGGGCAGTAGATTGCTGCCCATGTTTTCAACTTCTTTGGCAGTATAGCCGAGGATGTCACTGATTTCGCGGTTGCTGTAGACATTTCGCTGCTCGCTTTCATCGTAAACAAACAGAAGATTCGGACTGGTATTGGCAATTCGCTCAACAAAATGCTGACTCTCTTGCAGCGCTGCTTCTGCTTGTTTTTGAGCGGTAATGTCGCGGCCGACACCATACATCAATTCTTCCTCCCAGAAACGGCTACCAGTCCAGGCTATCCACTTGTAAGAACCGTTCCGACAGCGCCAGCGGTTTTCAAACCCAACGGTATTATTCCCCGCAGCAAGACTTTCAGCTTCTTTTAAAGTAGCTTCGCGATCGTCTGGATGCACGAATTCGAGGAAGAGTTGGCCAATCATTTCTCCTGGGGAATAGCCGAGTATTTTTTCTGCTGCTGGGTTGATCAGTGTTACATAACCGTCAAAACTAAGGACGCACAGCAGATCTAGCGAGAGGCTAAAAAAGCGATCGCCCGCATTAGGTGGGCTGGAGGGGCGATCGTTTTGGGCTACGACAGCAGAGGCGTTTGAGCCGGCCGATACCGCTAAAAAGACAATATTTGCTATTGCCAAAAATCCCAGGGCGAGTTGGCTATCGTAGAAATTATCACCGCTGTTAGCTACGAGCCACCCGTTTAAGAGAAGCAGTACAATTATCAAAATTGAGAATACACTGCCAGGGGCGATCGTCGCTAGGCGCATTTTTTTTTCATACTGCTTTCTAGATTCTGCTTTTTGTATTGTGGTGACTGCTGCCGTAATTTTTGTCCACAACACTTGCAGCAATTTCACCAATTTAGTGCTTTTGAATTCTTCTAGTTGAACTGAATGTTTCATTCTTTTAATCTAGAGTTACTTTGAGTTGTGCTGATTTAAAAATTACAATAAAGATGTTTAAATATTATAAATATTTGCTATTTGGCGATCTCTAGTATTGGCTAATTACGTAAATTTACGCAATACGAGGCGATAATTAAGTGTATTTACTGAAGTAGCAACCAATCTCTTTTTGGCTTGAATACCTATTTTATAATTTTTCCGACTCATTGAGAGAGTTTACTTATAATACTACGCGACATATTGTTGTTAGTCATTGGACATTTGGCCTAATTTAGCTAGTTGTGGACTCAGAAACTCGCACTCCTGGGTGCATCACCTAATTATGTAGGCGGAGCCTGAAGCTGATTACTGTATTAGAGTAGCGTGTTATACCCCACTGTTTGCGTATAGAAATAACAGGGTTTTATGTAGGAAAATACTGCGTGGAGCGCCCTGGCTGTGGGTTGAAAAACCTGGAATGTTAGTCAAGTTCAAGTAGGTAGAATTTGACCATAAATTATCAAGTTAACATCAAGGTAAACTGCTAATTTGTCAAGATAAAATGAAAAAAAACTTCGTAGCAGTTTTTCGGAGCCCGATATGTTCGCACGTAATGGCTAATTAGTAATTCGTAATTGATACCAGTTTAAAACACTAGATATTAATTTTGTTCTGATTCATCTGCAGGCGATGGGGGCCAAGCAGCTTGGCGACCTAGTTGCTGTTGCCGAATTCGCTCCAAATTCCCTGCTGGAATAGAAGCTATCAGTTGTCGCGTGTAAGCTTGCTGCGGTTGGCGGTAAATGCGTTCAGCAGTGCCAATTTCCTCGATTTTACCTTTGTTCATGACGATCGCGCGATCGCTCATAAACTTGACTACGCTCAAATCGTGAGAAATAAAAATATAAGTCAGTCCAAACTCTGTTTGCAACTCCTTCAGCAAATTTAAAACTTGCGCCTGCACCGACACATCTAATGCCGAAACCGACTCATCGCAAATAATAAACTTAGGATTCAAAGCCAAAGCTCTAGCAATACAAATTCGCTGCCGCTGTCCACCCGAAAACTCGTGAGGGTAGCGCCGCATAAAATCGGGATTTAAACCCACTCTATCCAACAAATAAGCCGCGCGCTCGCGCTGTTCTTTCTGGTTCTTACCAAAGCGGTGAATCACCATCGGTTCCATCACCGCATCCCCAACATTTAGGCGCGGATCGAGAGAACTAAAAGGATCTTGAAAAATAATTTGCAGATCGCGCCGCAGCCAGCGCAATTTGCGATCGTACTCTTTTTTCATCCGATAATTAGCCATCCACTGCGATGCCGAACTACTTTTGGCAGGAGGCGTAATTTCTTGACCTTCAAAAAACACTTTACCGCTGGCGATCGGAATTAATTGCAGCAAAGCTCTCGCCAAAGTAGATTTGCCGCAGCCCGACTCGCCCACCAAACCCAAAGTCTCGCCCGGATAAACCTCAAAAGAAATATCGTTTACCGCCATAAATAAGCGTTTGGTTTCGCCAAACATTCCCTGCACCGGAAAACCAACTCGCAAGTTATCAACCGCTAGCAAAGGGCCAGAAATATGCGGCAGACGAGGCGGTTTTCCTGTTGTAAAAGCAGGATTTCCCCCGCTGCTGTCGCCGTCTAAATCGGCATTTTTCTCGACAATTACCAATTCGCCGCTAGCATTTGTGGTGACATCCATAAAATCGGAAACTGTCGGCAAGCGGCGCAGTTGCCGATCGAGAGTTGGGCGACAAGCTAATAAACCTTTTGTGTAAGGATGTTGGGGGTTGCTGAAAATTTGTTCGATCGCACCGCACTCAACAATCTTGCCTCGGTACATCACCGCCACGGTATCGCCAATTTCAGCAATGACGCCCAAATCGTGGGTAATAAAAATCATTGCCATGCCTCTAGAGTCCCGCAACTCCCGCAGCAAAGCTAAGATTGTTGCCTGCACGGTTACGTCCAAAGCCGTTGTCGGTTCATCAGCAATTAATAAAGTTGGATTGCAAGAAATGGCCATTGCAATCATCACGCGCTGGATTTGACCGCCTGAGAGTTCGTGGGGGTAGCGATCGAGCATAGCTTGTTTTTGGCCGTTGACGAGCTGCATCAAATCGCGATCGTCGTCCATAACTGCTTGATTCCCCGCAGCAGTCCGGGAATGCTCTTGCCGCAAAGTCAAACACCGCTGCCTGAGCTCATCGTCGCCCGGTAGCAGCTTCACCTCTTGTAGCAGAGAAGCAGCTTGGCGTCGTGCTTCTGTCTGCGACACCTGTTGGTGCAAACAAATGGCTTCTGTGAGTTGAAATCCGATCGTATAAACGGGATTTAGCGAACTCATCGGCTCTTGAAAAATCGTCGCAATCTGGCTGCCCCGGTATGTTTGTTTTTCCCTGTCCGGCATTTCCAGCAGATTCACAGGCCCATTGCTAGCACCGTCTTTTGTCGGAGAAAACCAAATTTCGCCGTCGATTTTCGTTGACGAACTCGACAGCAAACCCATAACAGCGAGGGATGTTACCGATTTTCCCGATCCCGACTCTCCCACGATGCCCAGAGTTTGCCCTCGCTTGACCTCAAAGGAAATGCCGTCAACCGCTTTGACGGATGCAGACGCATCGCCTGCGTCCGCAGATTGAAATTGAACCCGCAGGTTGCGAACTTCTAGGACGGTTTCACTCATGGAGGTCTATGGCAGCTAAATGGAGATTAAGTGGATTGTAGCAGGGCCTGCAGAAGGCAGAAGGCAGTAGGAAGATTTTAAGATGGCTTTGCATAACAGATGGCGAAAGCTAACATTCTTCGCAACGCTTCGCCGCGGATGAGTTTTGAATTTTAAATGGTTTATAACTTAAAACTCAAAACTCAGAACTACTGGGGTGCCTTCTGCCTGCGAGTAATGTTCCTCAAAAACCAATGATTTGAGTGTCAGCAGGCAGTGCAGTGGCCTCGGAGACCTTTTTAAACACGGTTGCCTGTTCGTTTAAGGAATTAGGTCTGGCCTGTCCGGGATTGGTGCCTTGCAACTGAAGCCGCATTTGACCTTCTGGAGTCAATTCAAAAACAGTCTCAACGGTTTCTGTGCTGCTGAGGCCAACATCAAGGTGCATCGGTTTTTCACCGAGATTAACTTTGTACCTCATTTCTTTGGCGCGGGCGGCTCCGTCGGGGCCTTTAGCCATGAGAAACAATTTGCCTTCTGGGGCAAAGACGAAGGTGAAAGACTGACCGGAGGGGACTGTGCCTTGCCATTGGCCTAGGAGTTGCGTGTCGATGTTGCTGGGGGCCGGGGCTGCTGTTTCTTGGGCAATTGTTGGTGCTGCTGCGGATGCAGGGCCGAGTGAGGTGTTGAAGCTAATGAGGATGCCCAAGCAAAGGCTACCTGCGATCGCTTTACCAATCATTTTTGAATTAGACATGAGACCGATCTAAAAATTGGTTATTTGTTTTGTACACTGTAGCGGTAAAACCGTAAATTGTTTAGTTTAAATTTCTTTTATGGGCAGATATAGGTTGAGGTTCAAACCTGCAACGCAGTTGTCATCCCCGGACTAAAGCTTTTCCTGAGCTTGTTGAAGGGTCACGGGGCTTTCAGTTTTTTTTCTTGTAAAATCCCATACAAATCCGGTTTAAGCTGCACAGTTCGCTGTTCTGAGTTGATTGTTTTTAACTCAAAACAGCTAATTGACTATTGCGTTCGATCGCACATATAGTTTGGCAAGTCGATCGCATTAATAGTCTTTCATCAATTTTTTTCAGGATCGGGTTCGACTCGTTCTGTCGGAGATTCCGGCGCGGGTTCCTGTGGATTTTGCGATCGTTTCATTCGCTCCAATGCCTCTGCGTAAGACCAAGCCACACTCACAAGAAAAGCTTTAGCCATGGCGGACAAATTTTGTTTATCCTCGCTTTCCGGCGCTTCAGCTTTTTGGTTGCCGTCGTTCATCATGTTTTTGTTTTCTCCCGGGCAGATTTTTATAGGGATTTTTTGCAGTCTGCGATCGATACCCACAACTGATGAATTTTCTTGCACCGCACCCTAATTATCTTTGAGGATATGACCTTGATTACCACGGATAATATCATAAATACGCTGATTGGATGACCGCATCAGAAAGAAACCTTAACTTCGCTGGTTGCCCGCAGCACAGACTCTTGCAGGAAAGTGCGCTTGTAAGTTTCGATAATTTCATTAATAGCTTGATTTTTTTCAGGACTACTTTCATAAATTAAAATAACTATTTTAGAGTTTTCTCTAATCAGAATTCCCGCTCTGTTGAGAAACTGCCCGGAGCCGTCTAATACGGTTAGCCCTTCCCGAAAGCGAGGGGTAATAACTGCCCTGACAAACTCCTGCCATTCGGATTCCGAAATTGTCTCGCCTCCCGGTTTTGTTAAGCCAAAATAGAGTTCATCTTTGAGGAGATTTGTTTGCTTGGCATTAGTATCCGAAGTTTCGGGAAGTTGAGCGCGGGCAATTGTTGCCGGACAAACAGGCAGGATGAACAGCAGGCCGGTCAAGCAAAGACTGTTAAAATGTTTATTCATCAGGAATTACGTGGAACTTCTATATGTAGGGTGCAACCTAAGCGCCTTACCGCTTATTTATTAGTCTAAAGCAAAAGGGACGAAAGTTTCTGTAGTTTAACCTCTAACCCGCATTCCAGGGGCGATCGATGCCACATAAAATTTTGATTTCAAAACCAGTTTTAACTCAGCTCAGGCACCGTTTTCATGAATAGCTTTTCCCGCCTGTTCCACCCATAGTTCAATTTTATTGTGGGTAGTTGCTTCTAGTTCTGTCTTGAAATTGTAATTGAGAATCCTGCAATATCTCATTTTTAACCACGGAGTCTGCTCAAAGGGTTTTTAACGGAAATTTGATTTAATTTAACATAAAATGATTCCAACTCAAAAACCCAGTTTCACATGAGAAACTGGGTTTTTGAGCGTCTGTCCTAGTTTATTTATGCTCGACTACTTGATTGCGTCTGTCGTATTAAGTAGCTCAACTTATTTAAACGTCAAACTTTTCAGGTGTTCAGAAACCCGGAAGGGCGAGCACTCTTGGCTGCGCCCCGAAAGCAATCAGGTTTCTCAGTGTTATATTTTTTAGGTGGAGCTACTAATCCTTTAATTCGCGGATACTTCTCTTAGCAGTGTCTTGATACATCTCCCCCATTTCTTTCACGGCTGCTCCTGCCTCTTGGCCAATCTTCTGAGCTCGATCGCCCGGAGAGTCTGAGGTTTCGCGAGCTTCTTGCCTCCATTCCCGCGTTGTTTGGGGTCTTTCAGGATTGTTGAGTTCAGACTTTGAGCTTGCTTGCGTGCCAAAACCTTTGTTAGTGCGTCCCGAATCAACAGTGGTTGTCAGAACCAGAAAACCGACTAGGACAACACTCAAAAAACTTTTAATTTGAAATCCCTTAAGCAGGGAACTGATGCGAGCAATGGCTGTGGAAATCAAATTCATCTCGGTCATACTCCCTAAGTTGATTGGTGATAATTTTCAACATTTTTTCATCTAATTGACTCGCTCCAAAACCAGCAGCTAATGCGAGGTAAAGCCAACTTAGCTTTAACTTCCGATTAACGACCTAAATAGAGTTATAGGTTAGCGATAAAATTTAGTAAACACGCAACCTATGTGTCAGCCAATTAGCTTTTTCACACATGAATATCACCTTAACAGCAGCCAAATAGTTCTACCTCTAACTAAAGTCATAACTTAGTTAGAAGCAAAAAAAATATTTTTCAGCACAGGGTTAGAGAATTTTTAATCAATCATGCGATGCAGGGAAAATTCTTATTGCAAGCGATCGCCCGTTTTCACGTCAAACCAGTGCAGCAACTGAGGCGGAAAAACCAGCTCTACAATTTCGGAATTCCAGTGGCGGTCATTGGGCAGCAAAGCCCGCACCGTTACTGGCTCCACACCTTTAACTCGGACGCTAACTAAATTTTGCATTCCCAAGTTTTCCACTAAATAAACCTCACCTTTAATTGCCTCTGAGTTCGGCATCTTGCCAGCCTCTGCATCTGCAAAGCCGACGTGTTCAGGGCGAATTCCTAACACAATTTCTGGCGGCACAGTCGGCATATTTGGAAGTGGAACTCCAGACTCGCCCAACATAGCAAAATTTCCCTGGCATTTAAGCACTAGCAAATTCATCTGCGGGCTGCCTACAAAACCAGCTACAAACTGATTTGCCGGACGAGTATAAATTAAGTGTGGCGGATCGAGCTGCTGCACGTTGCCACTGTTGAGAACTGCGACTTTGGTAGAAAGCGTCATGGCTTCGGTTTGGTCGTGAGTTACGTATACTACAGGAGCTTTTTGGGAGGAAAATAATTGTTTGAGTTCTGCCCTAACTTTTTCCCGTAATAATGCGTCGAGATTGCTCAAAGGTTCATCGAGCAAAAATACTTCCGGTTGGCGCACTAAAGCGCGGCCGAGGGCGACTCGCTGCCGCTGTCCGCCTGATAGTTTGCCGGGTTTGCGATCGATTAATTCCGTCAATCCGAGGGAGGTTGCAACTTCCGTCACTAATCGGTTGATTTCGCTGGAGGAGATTTTGCGAAGTTTGAGGCTCGATGCCATATTTTCGTATACTGTCATGTGCGGATAAAGCGCGTAACTTTGAAAAACCATTGCAATATCGCGATCGCCCGGTCTGAGATAAGTGACATTGCGATCGCCAATTCTAATCTCGCCCCTAGTTGGCTGTTCCAACCCTGCAATTAACCGCAGTGTCGTAGATTTGCCACACCCCGACGGCCCCAGCAAGGTTAGAAATTCTCCTTCGCTGACATCCAAACTAATGTCTTTTACGGGAACTACTTTAGGGCTGTAGGTTTTATTGAGGTTTTTTAGTTGCAGTTTTGCCATGATTTTTAAAGTGTTGACTGTTGACTGTTGACTGTTGATTGTTTACTCGTTACCAGGCTCTGCCGGGGAACGAGTTCTAAACTATCCTTTTACCGCCCCCGCAGTTAAACCCTGAACAATGCGCCGCTGGAACACTAAAACCAGCAAAACTAAGGGCAAAGTTCCCAAAACGGTGGCTGCGGCGATCGGGCCATAAGGAATCTCAAATACTGACACCCCGCTGAGTTGAGCCGTGGCGACGGGGATTGTCTTTAGAGATTCGCGAGTCATAAATGTTAGTGCAAAAATAAACTCGTTCCAAGCTGAAATAAATGTCAAGATTCCCGTTGTGACTAACGCGGGAAATGTCATCGGTAGCACGATTTTCCACAGCATTTGGAAAGTGTTATATCCGTCTACTTTAGCCGCATCTTCCAAATCTTTGGGCAACTGTTGAAAGAAACTCCGCATTACCAAAATTGTCAAGGGCAGATTGATCGCGGTGTAAGGAATAATTAATGCTAAATAATTATTGCCTAAATCCAAAGCTTTGACAATTTCCAGCAGTCCCAAAAATAGCAGAACTGCCGGAAATAGCGTTACAATCGTCACTGTTGCCAGAATTATTCTCTCGCCCCACAACCGCAACCGAGCTAAAGCGTAAGCAGCAGGAGCGCCTACTGCTAAACACAGCAATGTTGAAGTAATGGAAACAAAAGCGCTATTTAAAATATAAAGAGCAAACGGGCGACGTTGGAAGAGGGACAGGTAATGCTCGAAAGTAATTCGTTTGGGAATGTAGATGTTGGGAATCGCCGAAATATCTGCATTTACTTTGAAAGAAGTTAGCACCTGCCAGATAATAGGTGCGAGGAAATAGGCGACAATTAAGAGCGCTGAGATTGGCAAGATTAATTGCTGGATGTTAAAGGTTTTTTTCGTGGGGTGTTCGCGGGCGATAGACATAATTTATACCAATGAAATAAAAGTGCAACAGTTGGTTATTTAAAATCTTCAATCCCAAATCTAAAATCGTCTTAGTTTCCTCCTGCTGCATTGGTGCGGGCTCTCGATAACAGGTAAGCGGCGATCGCAACTGCTGCCACTAACAGCAAAAAAGTACACACCACCAAAGCCGCCCCGTACCCAAAGTCTAAATACCTCATTACCGTGCTGTAAATGTAGATAGAAACCGTCTCGGTTGCCCCCGCCGGCCCCCCTCCCGTCATCACCTGAATCAAGTCAAAAATGCCGAAAGACTGGGCAAATCGAAACAGCAAAGCAATCACAATTTGGGGCATCAGCAGGGGAACCGTAACTTGACGGAAACTCTGCCAGCTACTGGCGCCGTCAATCGCGTGTGCTTCGTACAAATCACCGGGAATTGATTGCAATCCCGCTAGCAAAAGCAAGCTGACAAAGGGCGTCGTTTTCCACACATCTGCTGTAATTACTGCCATCATTGCCAAAGTTGGATCTCCCAACCAGCTAATGCTATTTTGAATCAATCCCAAACGCCTTAAAATGTCGTTAATTACGCCGTATTGGTCGTTAAAAATCCACGCCCAAGCTACTCCCATCAATGCAGTGGGCAGCGCCCAAGGTAGCAAGGAGATTGTGCGAACAATGCCACGCCCTGCGAAGGATTGATTTAAGACTAAGGCAATGCCCATACCGAGAATTAATTCCAGCAAAACAGAGACGACTGTAAATACAGTGGTGTTGCCTAAAGTTTGCCAGAAACGCCCGTCCCCTAACATTCGACTGTAGTTACCAAAACCGGAAAAAACCAGTTTTAATTCTGTACCGAGGTTTTGGGTGAATAAACTCAGCCAAAAAGCGCGTAATATTGGGTAAGCAAATACTAGCAGCAGAATTATCAAAGCTGGTGCTACTAATATCCATCCGGTTTTTTGTTCGCGCTGTCGCATCTTGTCTAATTGCATATTGTTCACCTTTAATTTATTTTAGGGCGGGCTAGAAGCCCAACCCGCAAGAGAATTAGCTTTTGTGGAACAGGCTGGAAAGCCTGTTCGGGCGGGCAAGATGCCCACCCCACAATAAAAAAATTCACTCTTTGTGGAACAGGCATCTTGCCTGTTTCTGACAGAGGCAAGATGTCAAATTTATGAAGTTTGGGGTTGTTTCAAACTGCCTAATAAATTGCGAGTTTCGCTAGCTGCTGCTTTCATTGCTTGTTCTGCACTCATTCTTCCGGTAAAAGCTGAACTCAAATAACGCTGCAAAATATCAGAAGCTTGAGCGTATTGTGCCAGGGGCGGGCGCAAAGCTGGCCGTTCCACTACTTTTAGCAGTTGCGGGTAGTGGGGATATTTGGCGACTATTTCTTTGTTGGTAAATAGGGATTTGTAACTGGGAATTAAACCTGTTTCTAAAATAAATTTGCGCTGGGTTTCCTCGCTGGTAAGGTACTGAATTGCTTTCCACGCTTGTTCTGGATGTTTTGAGGTTTTGGCAATTCCCCAGCCCCAGCCACCCAAGCAGGAACCGCCTGTTTTACCGGTACTGCTGAGCATTGGCTCGATCGCAATTTTGCCTCTAACATTCGATCCTTCGGCATTTGCCAGCTTCCAAACATACGGCCAGTTTCGCAAAAACAGCGCTTTGCCATTTTGAAACAACAGCCGGGTTTCTTCTTCGCCGTAGGTGGTGACACCCGGAGGAGAGATGCCGGAGGCGATCGTTTTTTTGAGAAATTCCACTGCTTTAATTGCCTCGGGTTTATCGAGCCCAACTTCAAAAGTTTGAGGGTTTGCCCAGAAGCCACCGAAACCTGATAGCACTTCGACAAACATCGCAGATACTCCCTCGTATTGTTTGCCTTGCCACAGATAACCCCAAGTTGCTTTCCCCTGTTTTTGCAAGTTTTGAGAGATTTTTACCATCTCTTCAAAGGTTTTCGGGGCTGGAATTTTTGCTTGTTCTAAAATGTCTTTGCGGTAATAAAGCATTCCGGCATCGGAAGCGTGGGGAATTCGGTAAAGTTTGCCTCGATACCGCCCGCCTTCGACGTTACCTTGGATAAATTTAGAAAGTTGTTCGGGGGGAATTCTGTCTGTCAAATCCCTTACCCAACCTGCGGCTGCAAATTTGGGAACCCAGACAATATCCATGTTGATGATGTCGTAGGGCGATTCGCCTAACAGAAAGGCAGATGTATAAAGATTTTCTATGAGGTTGGTGTCAAAAGGCCCTTCTATGAGGTTGATGCGAATGTCGGGGTTTTTCTGTTCAAATTCTTTGACAAAGGGTTTCCAGTTAACAATGTCTTGTCCTTGCATTAACATGGTGAGCACGACTGGCTGTTGAGTCAGTGCAGGCAGAATAAATAAAAACAAGACGGCGGTTAATGTGGCAGCGAATAAGGCTAAAAGACGGGGACGCTTCTGGCTTCGTTGCTGCAGGGAATTTATTTTTTGCATTTGCTTTTGAGAAATGGCGGTGCGATCGCCTTCTTTCTCTCATAACTCGCTTTCTTTTGTTTCGCTGGATTTACCGAGTTTGTGCAATAAAAATTTAAGTAAACTTTAGCTTACTTAATAATGCTTGAGTGAAAAGTGCAAATTTTGATTTAACTGATTAGATGGCGAGTTAAATCAACATCTATCTACAGATAGATATTAAACCTATTACAAAAATCATCAACTATCTTGAGATTATCTGCGTTTATCTGTGTTTATCTGCCTGTAATCTGCGGTTGATCCTTCTCTCAAAGATTTATGCAATTCAAGTCTATTGATAACATTTAAATAAATAAATAATTCTTCCTTCTTCCTTCTTCCTTCTTCCTTCTTCCTTCCAAACACAAAAAACACCGCTCCTCAAAACAGGAGAACGGTGTATAGGGGGTGTTATGGGTTGTTGTCTGGGATTAACCTTAACAAATCACGATCGGCTGAGGCTATGCCTTGTGATGGTTCAAAAATTGGCACAAACCTGCATGAGCGCCCGCCGCTCGATCTACCTTTGGGATTAGCCCAACCATTCGACAACGGCATCCTGCTTGGTATTGGTGCGCCGTTCTGGGGTTTCGCGGTTGAATTTCAAGTGGATGGCCCGGTTTTGTTCGCCATCTGCTGCTACTGCAAAAATCGGATAGTCGATTAAGCCGTCTTGGAAGGACATCTGGAAGCGGAAAGTGCCGTCAGCATTGAGTTTAATCGGCTGTCCGCCTACGTAGACGGTAGCGTCGGGTTCGGTGGCGCCGTAAACGATCAGTTCGGCATCAGCAACTAACCAGAACTGGCGGGGACGCATCGGGGCGGCGAAGCCAACTCCCGACATACCGACACCCGACATACCGAAACCGGACATTGTGAGACCGGACATACCGACACCCGACATGGTGAGGCCGGACATACCGACACCTGACGCGGTAAGGCCGGACATGGTGGGAGCCGCCCACATTCCGACGCCGGAGGGGAACACGTAGGAACTGAGAGCTTGTTCGTGGATACCGACTTGCTGGACCGAACCGGCGACGTGCTGCATGGAACCGAAGATAGAACCAGCTACGCGCATGGATTCGGCAGATTCTGCCATGCCGAAGATTTGTTCGTAGATAGCATTTTCGGTGCTGTAACCGAAGCCATTGGCTGCTTGAGCCATTTTCTTGGCCGGAGGAACCAGTTCGGCGAAGGTTTTGCCTTGCAACTCTTCTTCCCAATCCAGGGTGATGAATTGATCTTCAATCCAGTCGCTGGGATAGACGGGAGGAACGCGGACTTGGGCCGATCGAGCTAATACCAGCCAGCGGCCATCTGCACAGCGGTAGCCGATGTCGATCGCGTAGTCCCGATCGCTCACGGGGATTGGCACATACCATTCCCGCGCCAGTTCGTCGCAGGGATATTCTTGAATGCTGTGCGGGCTTTGGATGTCGAGGTTAACATCTGTAACGTCGTAGATCCGCAGGGCGAGTTGCTGTCCTCCTTGGCGACGCATTTCTTCTTTGCGATCGTTGGGAATGTCCCAGTAAGTGTAGGCCCATTCAGGGTCGCGGGGCATTAAAACAACCCGGCTTTCGCCGTAGCCGTTGGGCAAATCTGCTAAACCTTCATCTACAGACGACAAAGAACCGCCTGTTCTATCTTCTTGACCGAGTTCAAACTTTGCTGCTTCCACTGCTTCTTGTGCCTCTAGTTTGCGAGATGGGCTGTAGGAAAATTTGGTGCGCTGAATTTCTTGAATTGATGCCAGAAGTTGCGATTTCCGCATCCGGCTGTAGCGAGAGACTCCACATTCGCTAGCAACTCTGCGGAGTTGTCGCAAAGTCATCTCTTCTAATGGTGGGCGTTCTTTTGCCATGAGTTTGTTCTCCACTTATTTGGGATGGCGGGTTAGATTTTTCGTTTCAACACAAAGGTGTTGATTTTTTGAGTTAGAAACTCTTTTAAATGCAAATATTATCGAGCTTCCAAATCTCTCCAACCTTTGAAGCCTTGCTTGTTTTTAGCTTGTCTTATCCCCCATGCGATCGAGGGTTGTGACTTCTTGGCTTCTGCGCGCACCGTCCGATCTAAATAAAACTTTTCTGTCGATTCTTGATTGACAAGATCGATTTTGTGAGTGCGATCGGTGCTGCTAGCAACGCTGTGCTGGCAGCACACGCGCTATTCGACTCCCAGGGCTGCTTAATTCAAGCATTTCTTTGGGATCGCTTTGTCATGACTTAATGTTGCAGACAAGTTGCGATCGGGTCAAGGGGTCTTTGCCATCAATCATGAGTAGTTATACGCATTTTCGTGATTTTGGGGATCAATATGTCAGGAAACCTTGACAATAAAACGCTTGTGGGGATCGTCACCAACTATTGTCAAGATTCCCTGACATGAATGAGATGTGAGATTGAGTCGGCCGGGGCGGTACTATGGATAGAGGAGATTTAGTACCAAATTTCCTAGGCTGGCAGTTGGGCGCTCTTTTTCTGCAAGCTTCGCTAACGGGCGATCGTAACTACAAGCCCGTAGTCCTGAATGCAAAAATGGTTGGATGCACTACCTATACAGATAATGTGGGTACTGCACACCCTAGACATAGACGTTCTGCCTAAATCTTGTAAAATCTCAAATCTCAAATCTCAAATCCCATGCCCTTAACGCTTTACAACAGCTTGACCCGTCGCGAATCACCTTTTGAACCCCTCGAACCAGGAAAGGTGCGGATGTATTGCTGCGGCGTTACGGTATACGATTACTGCCACGTCGGTCACGCCCGCGCTTACATTGTTTGGGACATGGTGCGGCGCTATCTGATGTGGCGGGGATACGATGTGCGCTACGTGCAGAATTTTACAGATATTGACGACAAAATTCTCAACCGCGCCCGCGAAACTAATTCCACAATGGAAGCTGTGGCGGAACGCTTCATCGATGAATATTTTGCAGATATGGACAAGCTAAATATTCTCAGGGCCGATGAATATCCCCGCGCCACCCATACAATCGACGGCATTAAACGGCTGATTCACGAATTAGAAAATAAAGGTTATGCCTATGCTTCCGGCGGCGACGTTTACTACAACGTGAGGCAGTTTGCCGATTACGGAAAACTTTCGGGCCGCAAGTTGGAAGAAATGCAGGCCGGGGCTAGTGGTAGATTGGAAACCGCAGAAATAGAAGCTCAAAAAAAGCAAGATTCCTCTGATTTTGCCCTGTGGAAAAGCGCTAAACCGGGAGAACCTGCTTGGGATTCATCTTGGGGAAAAGGTCGCCCCGGATGGCACATCGAATGTTCGGCGATGGTGCGCGATTGCTTGGGCGAAACAATTGACATTCACTGCGGCGGTTCCGATTTAACTTTTCCGCACCACGAAAACGAAATTGCTCAATCTGAAGCGGCGACGGGCAAGTCGCTTGCTAATTATTGGATGCACAATGCTTTTGTGACTGTCAACGGCAAAAAGATGTCGAAATCTTTGCACAATTTTATTACAATTCGCGATTTGTTAAATGGGAATTGGTCGGGCGATTTGGAATCTAACCCCCCCCAGCCCCCCCTTGGTAACGGGGGGAGTCAGAATGAAAGAAGCGAGAAGTCAAAACCGGTAGATCCGATGGCGGTGAGGCTGTTTGTGTTAACAGCGCACTACCGCAGTCAAATTGATTTTACCGAAGAGGCGATCGCTAGCGCTCGAAATGGCTGGCATACTCTTGAAGAAAGCCTAGTTTTTGGTAAGGTGCACGGTTCCCAATTGGGCTGGGATCCAGATAAAATTCTGAAATTGCCCATAGTGGAGAGTGAGGCTGTACAGCAATTTAGAGCCGCGATGGATGATGATTTCAATACTCCTAATGCTTTAGCTGTTCTGTTTGAATTGGCGAAGGAATTGCGGCGCGAAAGCAATATAATTGTACATGGGGGAAAAACGGAAATACCTTCGGAAGTGTTGCAACAAAAGTGGCAGAATCTGGTTAAGTTATCCGAAGTTTTAGGATTTAGAAAACCCAAACTCGTCGTGGGAAGTGCGACTATGTTTACCGATAACTCGAAAATGAGTATTAATAAACTTGAAGTGATTAGCGGATTAACTGATGAGGAGATTAAGGTGATGATTCAGCAGCGGAAAGATGCCCGCAAAGCTAAGAATTTTGCAGAGGGCGATCGCATTCGCAACGAACTCAAGGATCGGGGCATTACTCTGATCGATCAAAAAGATGGCACAACAATTTGGCATCCCAGTTGAAATTTAGAGTTTTTTAACCGCAGATGAACGCGGATGAACGCAGATAAAATTCCATCCGCGTTGATCTGTGTTCATCTGCTAATATCTGCGGTTAAAAACTCCCATTGACAAACTCAGCAACAGCCGCCACAAATTCTGCCGTTGATTCGTAAGGTAAAACATTCCGCCCCGGTATCAACAAACCCTCACCGTTGGGAAAAGCAGCCAAATATTGCGCTAATCTTTCATCCGGTTTCTCTTCCTTACCCGCTTGACTGATGCTTGAGGCTTTTTCTCCCATCACAACGAGTGCGGGGCGATCGAACTTTTGGATCGTACCGCTATAATCCTGGCGCCAAAACCCCGCTAAAAACGAGAAAACCGCGTGTCTGCTGTCAGGATTTGCCGCCCCAGCCTGCAAAGCATCCAACCATTCGCTGTCAACTTTTGCCGCATCGCCAAACAGTTGTTTGATTGAAAAAGAACGCAAAAACTCAGCGCGCCTGGCGTACCGGTAAAAAGCGTTTCCCAAGGGAGAATTTAACAAGTTCCAGACAATTCGTTGCTGTCTTTCTGTCGAATGTTTGTTCATCACAGCCCAAGCGGGAGGCCCCGCGAGAACTAACCCGCGAATTAAATTTGAGCCGCTTTCCTGCTGCATTTTTGCTAAAACCAAGCCTACAGACAGTAAAGCACCTTGCACGAGGACGATCGCAGGTTTTTTCACTACAGTTTCCAAGAAATACTGCAACTGTGCGGCCCAATCGTCTGGATAGCAAGCGACAGCCGGCATTTCGCAATCGCCGCAGCCCAAAAGGTCGGGATTATAAATGGGATTAGTATTCCCTGCTTTGTACCAACTCTCACAAAATCTATGCCAAAAGATTCTTGACAATCCAACTCCAATCGGATGAATTAATAACAAAGGGATGCTATCTTCTGTCGCAGTAGTTGGGTTATAAACTTCATAAGCACAACGGTAATTTTGCCATTCGTAAAACAGCGTTGGTGATTTTATAGACGAAATAGTGGACAAATCTTGGGTTGAATATGGCGGTTGCATATTATTTTGTTTAGAACCGATGTTACTTTTTATTATAATATGAGTAGGTGCGGGTTTAACCCGACATATCATTCGTAAATGAGAATATAAATAAACCCGCCCTGCGGGATGACATAAGCCCGAATACAAACCTTGATTACTTAATCATGTCAGAACAGCGGATTACCATTTCTTTACCTAATTTGCTGCTAATTGTAGCATCGTCCTTGCTGCTAGTGCTGCTGTGGCAATTGCGCAGCTTGCTAGTAATTCTGATGATATCAGTTGTACTGGCGGCTTCGATCGTCCCGATCGTGAATTGGGCAGAAACCATGCGCGCTCCCCGTTGGCTGGCGGTGATTATGGTTTATTTAACTCTCATCGGCGGATTTAGCGGGACGGTAGTGTTAATCGGGCCCACGGTAATCGAACAAATAGAGTTACTGCTGCGGCAGCTACCAGTTTATGTCGAAAGTTTGCGAACTGTGGCAACTAATGTATTGAGTCGCCTCACCGACGATGCCCCAACCCTGGTGGGTCAGTTGGTGGACACTCAATCGCTGACTAATTGGTTGATTCGATCGAGTCAACAACTGGTTTTGCGATCGTACAGCTTAACCAGAGGCATTCTCGGCGGTTTCTTCAGCTTAGTTTTAGCATTATTTATTTCAGGTTATATGGTTGCCGACAGCGACACATTAATCAAAAGTTTGGTGCAGTTTTTTCCGAAACCTTGGGACGCAAGATTAGCCGCACAAGTGGCGCCAATCGGTCAAAGAATGGGAAGCTATATTCGCGGGCGAGTGTTAGTTTCGGGCATTTTAGGGATATTTATTACCACAGGTTTGAGCATTTTGGGAATGCCCGAATTTGCTTTAGGCTTGGGTGCGATCGCAGGTGTTACCAACTTGATTCCCTTCATCGGCCCCGTGTTAGGAGCAGTACCAGCATTAATCGTAGCTTTAGCTAAAGGTGGCTGGGTACTTTTGTGGGTATTACTGTTATTTGTAATTATCCAGAATTTAGAAACTTACGTACTCGATCCTTTGCTGGTTGGTTCATCGGTTGGTGTGCATCCTTTATATCAATTGCTGTCTGTCTTGGGCGGCGTTCAAGTATTAGGAATTATTGGAGCTGTAATTGTGCCACCTTGGTTTGCGGGAGTGGCAGCTTTGATTGAAAACTTGTATTTAAAACCCAAACTTAGGAGCGAACATCGAGAGGCAATAGATCGGGCTAAAAATAATTCTGACTTGCCACCTCTGACACCTTCAGCGTAACAGCAACTTACGCCTTGAGAATTCAACACAGTAGACTCCAATTGCAAGCATTCGCTCACCTCTGTGGAAATTATCTGCGTTTATCCGTGTTTATCTGCCTTACATCTGCGGTTGACTATCAATCAAAGATTCATGAAATAAATCTAGTATCCACAAGTCCGCTGACTAAGGACTAATTGCCACTTCAATGCGACGGTTGCGCTGCCGATTAGTATCGGAACTATTATCCACCGAAGGGCGACTTTCCCCATAGCCGATCGCCACCCAATGATACTTCTGACCGAGTACACCCGACAAATACTGCACCACAGCCTGAGCCCGCGCAAACGACACATTGCGATTGTCCGCCGCTTCCCCCGCGTCGTCAGTGTGGCCCGCAACGCGCACAGTTGCCCCCTCGTGATTGCCCAACTCCGCCACCAAATTGTCTAAAATCGCATTAGTTCCCGCGCGCAAAGAAATGCTGCCAGTATCAAACAAAACATCGCTGGGTAGAGTCACCATCAGCCCATCCCCCCCAAACACCGGATTATTGGCATTCTGAGGCGCAGTATTCACCGTTTGAGGGTTCAGACTCGGGCTGCTGCCGATCGCCGGTAAAGCAGGCGCAACACTTGCCGCCGTTTCCGGCGCCGCCAATTCCCGCGACATCAACTGCAAACGCTTTTCCAAAGTTTCCGTCGGGCGGCTGCTGCCCAACTGACTCTCCAAAGCCGCCGTGCGACCAATCAGGGCGTTGAGTTCGCCCTGCAACTGTCTCAAATCCGACTGCAATTTCTCTCTCTGGGCAGGACTGACTTTTGACTGGGGAGTCGGTGTAGCGGTTGGTGGCGGGAGCGCCGGAATTGGCGTTGCTGGGGCGCGTTTCGGGCTGGAGGTCAAATTTTGAGTTACACGTAGCAATCTCTCTGCCAGCGGCATCTGCGTCGCGCCTGAGGGAGAGATTTGAGCGATCGTCATCCCCAAAACCCAGGCAAAACCGCTGCCCACCCCCAGCAGCAGCAGTCGAAAAATCAGCGACAGTACAAGCAAACCTTTTCCCCGCGACTTGGAGACGCGAGTGGGGGGGATTGAAGGTTTTTGGTTAAAAGATCGCGTCATATTTCATCCCTCTCAGTGTACATACCAGATTAATTTCGATACTATCTTACCTATCCGATTTGAAATTTGAGATTTTAGATTTGAGATTTGGCCTCCAATCTCAAATCTAAAAAAGAAACCCGGTTTCTATAAATCTGGGGTTTGGTGGCGAAGCATCGAGGCAGAAACCTGGTTTCTAGTTTGTTGCGTGCCAGCCTGAATCTGTTGGATAATTCAGTAAAACTTTTGGAAAAAAAACCGATGACTGACCCTTTAAATAGCCCTTATCCCGTTCCTTGGGAATGGATTAGTGCCACTCATGCTAAAGTGAGCTCCACTGCCGGCACAGGCCTCCGCTATTATCGCAGTCCATCCCTAGTTTCAACTAACGGCCAATACGCAGCTTACAGTCGAATTGAGTTGCAAGTGCAGCCGGAATTCTCCCAGTGTCGGGTTAGCAGCGTCATGTTTGTGGAAAATCTCAAAACAGGCGAACTGCAAACCGTGGCGGCTGCTTCGCCACTGGCGGAAAGTGGGATGTATGGTAGCGATGATACAGATATGTCAGGGACGATCGCCATTTTAGTGCCTGTTTCTTGGAATCAAGACGGTTCCCGCATTCTCGCCCGCGAATTTGAAGCACTTTTCAACTCTTCCGATATGTCCGACTACGGTGTCATTTGGGACAAAAATGATAATTACACTTATACCGTTGCTCCCGCTCGCAGTCTTTACACTCATGCTGTATTGTTGGGTTGGAGTCAAGTTTGTCCCGGAAAAGTTCTGTTCCGCGCAGGCAATTTGGGCGATCGATCTTGGCCTCTTTGTGCAGTGGATATGACAGGGCAAACGGTACCTGTCACCGAGGACAAACCCCTAGTTTTCGGCAGTCAAGCCAGCACAGACTGGATCGAACCTAAAACTCGTTTTTAGATATTATGGCGGCATTTTCTTTGATCTGGCCAACAATTTTTTTAGTATCAGGTCAGTCTTTCAACCAATTCATTTTGACCTTGGGGCTGATTATTTTAGCTGTTGTTTTTGGTTTAACAGCGTTTATTTTTATTCGCATTTTTCTAAATTGGTTGCAGACCAAATTCGAGAACTATCACCTCTTTAGACGCTCGTCTATAAAAAAGACTGGTCATTTAACCGCTAATATTTCACAACCTGAAAAGGTTTTTTTAGAACCCCGATTTGTAGAAAGTGACGGAAATTTAACTGCTACTATTTTTGGAGGAAAAAACGATATTTCAATAGCTTTTGATCCGGAGACTATCTGCGAAAATTCAGCATCAGTTGCCTATCTCTACAAGCCGATCGCCCTTTGGCACGGACGCTTAATTTTGCCCTCAAACGAACAGCGCCAGCCCTACGGTACAGTGTTTCTTGAAGTAATAAATGCCCCCAAAAAGTATAAAGATTTTATTGGCAAAACAGCCTTTTTGAAGTGGAGTACAAATCGCGAAGTACAGTTTTTTGTCCACGCCGTCAGTCAAGATATAAACTTCACACAAGAAACTAAAAAAAGTCAAAAATCTGGCAATATCCATCCAGAGAGATTGAACGGCTGGCGAAATGTCGGGCCTTTAGAAACTCTAGCAGGTAGCAGACTTGAAGACAGCGTGACTGTGATGCTACGCAGGCCGGTGATTGCGATTAATTATAGCAGCAGCGATCGCCAGGAACTCACGATCGATCGCGAGCCAGTACAAATTATCGGACGTTTCTGCGCCTTAGTATCAATTTTACAGCGAAAAGAAACCGACAGCGACAAATTTATTGTTCGGCATTTCAACAAAACATCTCAACAATTTGACGGCGCCGCCGAAATTATTCGGATTCCACAAGTACAGCCAGACAAAAATGGCGTAGCGAGGTCTACCAATCACCTGATCGAACAATCGCCATTAAATCCAGACGGCTGGTACATTTACGGCGAAAGAGACAAAGACAGTATATTTGTAGTGCAGGCAATAGAACCCCGCAAAATTGCCCAATTAACACCAGATGAAACATATTTCGGTCTCAAAAAATCTCTGGCTTATTTAAGCAACAAGAATTGGGAAAATACACCAGCCCAAAAAGGGCAAGCCAAAAGAGTATTGTTAACCCCGAATGGTGCTACAGAAAACACTTCCATCTCTCCTTGGCAAGAAGGAGATATTGGGATAGTGATTCACAGTTTCGGCGGTATCGGCGGCAAAAAAGGCGAACAGCCACCGCTGGGAATTGTCACGGGACATTTTGCTTTCGGAGTAGCAAAAGTAGTGCGCGATCGCTTTACTAGCGAACTGCGTTTTGACATAGAATACAAACAAGTTTACGCCCACAATCCCGACGGAATTGTTGCTGGTTCCAGCAAATGGCAAAGCTACATGGGAGACTTGCAGCGCGGCTGGTTGGGCGATCGCCCGGTTTGCGATATCATCTGTAAATTAGACTGCGTGTGTTGCGACTACGATTTTGACGGCATCACCTTGTCGCCTTTAACCGAATTAAACCAGCAACTAGATATCATGATGGCCCGCTACCGCAGCGGAGACGGCACCGGCGCAAGTTTAGTCACGCCAGCAACTTCTTGCGTCCAAGATTCAAGTCAGGCAATTTACGCGACACTTAAAAAAATTACTTCCGAAATAGAGTCAAATCCTCAGATTCAAGACTGGCTAAAAACACATCCTACCGACGCACAAACCCAAAGGTTTCACCAGCTAGTAGCATTAGGAGAGAGTTTAGAAAAAGTATTAATGCCCCTCGGTATTGTTCGTCCAGATTGGCGCAAAAATTCGAGATTAGCGGGGATTGATTCTGAACTGAAAAAAACATTTTTTGTGGGTATAGCAAACCTGATAAAAGCTGCTATTAGTTACCGAACAATGTTGCCCAGGCGCACCCAAGATGAAATCGCCAAAGTTTTATTAAAACAGGGAGCATTTTTGTGGATAATTCGCACCAATCAAGTTGGGGGATTTGACCCAGATATTGAGCCGATCGCACCAACAGGGCTTTGAATCATATCAAATCCGGCTTAGAAACCCCTTGATAAGAATCGGGGGTTAAAACCGATCCTAGACAAACTTTCGTCCTAGCAGAGAGGGACTAAAGAATAAAAGGGGTATGAAAACCGGATTTCGTATCAGTCAACAGTCAACACTCAACAATCAACCATTACCAAGGACTGACTTGAACAGTGCCGTCTGGTGCCAAAACTACACGAAAATCAGCCAGCGCTTCCGCAGGTGGCCTGCTGCCAACCGGTTTGTAAAGCAACTCGGACAACGGCGTTTCGGATCTCTCGACTGCTGCCGAATTCTCCGACTTGTAACCGACAATCGCCCCGTCTTGGGCCACACTCACCCGATAAACCAACTCTGCATCAACCGGAGGCTGATTCTTCACAACTCCGTCAATTTGCTGAGAAAGTTTGCCCCTCAAAAGCTCAATTTGCGCTGGATCGGTAATTGGCAAACTTGCTGCATCAGGGCTTGCCAAACCTTCAGCAACAGGACTGCGCGTGCTTTCCGGCGAAGTGCTCGATTGCGGTGTGGCGCTAGGTGAAGCGTCGGGCTGCGGCGCAGGGCTCGGAGTCGGCGAAATCGATTCAGCATTCGGAGTTTGAGTCCCCGGCAGCAAACCGTCAGCAGGGGGCGTGGGATTGGGATTCGGCGAACCCGATCCGCCCGGATTCGGCGTCCCTTGATTCTGGCCCGCTGGATTGGGCTGCCGCACCGGATCTCTCTGGCGCTGGACTTCGGGGACTGGTACCAAGAAAAACGCCATCGCCGCCAAAGCCAAACTCGACACCCCCACGACAGCAGGCAAACTCCGCTTCGCCAAAGGTTCGGCAGACTTGACGTAACGCCTGGAAATTGGGGTTAATTGCAGTGACAATTCCGGCAGCGTCTGCGTGTCGGCAAAAAACTGATCGATCGCCTCTACCAAGTCAAATAGCTGTACCGTCGTCAAATCTACTTTTGCCGACAGTTCTGTTTTTTGATCGATTTGGGTTGGGCTGCCTGTGGAGGCGGGTAGAACGGTCAATCGGTGCAAATTCCCCTCAATTTTGTGTAACTGCACCATACCCACATTCGGGCCGTAGCGATCGGGATAATGCACTCCGCTCATAAATTCTTGAGCGTAGCTGCTGACGGCCCTCACCAAGCTTTCAAAAAAATCTCGTCCCCCGCTTAGGGGCTCGCCAAGACCTGTAACATAGCATTCAGCGCTCATTAATATGGAAAGCACCGGCCGTATATCTAACTGGCTGGCTGCGGAACCATCGCTCAACCCTTCTAGAACCAGGGTGCAATTTGGCAGACTGTACTGACGCCTAATAGTCATTTTTTATTCAACTTCTCCATCAAACAGGCTAACCCAGAAGCGCTGCATTCCGGCTGTGCCTGTACAAAATAGCAGTTTGCTCAACAAGTTCAAAGCTAGCTCGTTGAGCTTGTCGTCGGAATCGTAAGCTGCAACTAGCGATCGCTTGGGGTTCATGCGCGATCGAAAGTGAGCTCGAAAGCGTTCTAAATACTCGGCCAGCGGCTGGTTCTGGTTGAGGGGGATATTTCTCGATCGCAACTGCTGCGAATCTAGCAGCAACTGCCGAATTGTGGCGGTTAACTTGCGCGCCATATTGCAGGCGATCGCCACCAGCGCTTTTGCCTCCACAATGGTAAGGGAGCGGCGCTGGGTGTAGCGTCTCAGCGGGTTAGTATTCCGCATCAGCCAAAGGGCAACCCTATTTTTGATAATTGATTCCAATTCCAGTTCCTTTGACACTGCCAGCATTTCTTCAGCACCTCCGAGATACAAGGCTTCGATCGCCAGCAACATCAAGTCAATTTGTAATCTGGCTCGGCGGGGACATCCCCCATCGGAAGGCGACAAGTCTGGCAAACTGTCTAAAATTAACGGGTTTGACTGGGTAAGCGAAGTTTCTGACGGCATTAATATCACGGCAACATCCATTCCAAACAAACTATACGGGCACGTGGGGTCTTGAGCAAGACAAATTCTCAACCAAGAACTTCTCTGGGATACTTTATTTTTATCATTGACTTTTAGGCATATTTTCTAATTTAGCAGCAACCGACCGTCACAGGCGAGCTCCAGCGGGAGTTCGATCGCCCATTCCCCCAACCCCGCCGCCACTTTGTGATTCCTTGCTTCATTAGGGGAGGAGGGGAGAGTCAGAAAGCGACAAAAAATTACCCATTTCCCATTTCTTATTTCCTATTGGGATCGATCAATGTTCCTGCTTCTGGGGTTTCCCCGCTGCTTCTCTTTGAGCCGTAAAATCACTAGCCGCCGCCTTATCAGTTAGACTAATTTTTCCCTTGAGGCTATTTTGATCCACAATTCCGCGCATTTTAACAGAACTGTTTTGACCGGTTGCTGTGGAGTCGCTGCAACCAGCTAAATTAGCAACCGCACCCGACAAGTTCAATCCTTGAGTTTCCCACTTACCAAATAGAGAAGGTTTCTCCTCGGCTGTTTTTTCCCTGCCCTCGCTGCTGCCCGATCGCAAATTACCGCTCAAATAAACACCTGACTGCCCGATTGTCAAGACCAACGAATCAGATTTCAGACATTCGGGCAAACTTTGAGCATCGAAGCGATAAGTTCCCGCAATTGCCGGAGTCGCCTTTAAATTTGTTTCGCCGTAAGCAGTTACTATTTTAAATAGTACCACAACAAAGGCGATAGAAACACCATAGAATGTTAACATTTTGACGTTAAACTGAGGCATAATCTTGGTAATTGGTAATTGGGCATTTGGCATTGGGAATTGGGGATCGGGCCTTTGATATTTGGTAATAGGTATTTGGTAGCAACTCACAAATAACCAATAACAAATAACCCATAACTACTGACTAATGACGGAGTACCGAAGCCAAGTGCGATCGCACTTTAACGTAACAGCGCGTAATCAGCAGCGAAGAATGACACTGCACAGCCAATTCATCAGTATACTGTCCCAAAGTTTGGCGCTCAATTCCCCACTCCCGACTCGTACCTGCAATAGTCAAATCCGCATTAGCAGAAGCAGCAATCACCGCTTGAATTGGTTCAGCAGCCTCCACAATCGGAGTTTCAATCCGCGATCGCACCTCAACAGGCAACTGCTCCATCACTCGCTGAAACTCGTAACTCAAGTCGTTTTCAGCTTCCCCGTCAACCGCCACCCGCAGCACCGTCAAACGGCGTTCCTCGCTATTAACTAACAGTCTCAGCGCCAATTCTAACCCCAAATCATCGTGAATGTTGGCCGCGTAAGGTACTAACAAGCTATTCAAGTTTTCCCTGCCTCTGTCAACAAAAATTGCTACATCCACCTTAGCGTTGCTGAGAATTTGACCGACACGTCCTCCCAAACGGTTGCTGCTAAAAGTAGGTCTGTGCCATCCTACTAAAATCAAATCCGCGCGATCTATTGTCGCAATTTGTGCCGTCTCCCTCGCTACATCATTAGTAACCCGAATGATGGGATGTACGAATTTTTGTGCCTCCGGCAGTTCCAAACTCTCAATCAATTCTGATAATTTCGAGCGGCGCTCCTGAATAATGCGATCGGCTTCCGCCGGCGTACTTTCAAAAGCATAGTCATCATTTAATTCTATCAAACTCAGAGGATGAACCGCCGCTGACTTTAAATCATCACCACCCATACCAGCAGCCGGCTGCGCCAGCGCTACCGCTAGTCGCAGTAAACCTTTCTGCGTGCTGGGATTGGCAACCGGTACTAAAATTCGATAAGTTGGCAGCAATTTGTTAGCAGTTTCTTCGCGGCTTTCCGCGAATTCTGAACGCTCTAATTCTGACTCGTCAGAGTTAAACTCAGAAATATCTAACCTAATTAACCGTTTTGGATAAGTCCACTCCAACAGTGGTGAAGTCATAAAAGTTGTCACTAAAGCCATGATGACTAACATCGTAAATAGCAGCGGGGAAATGACACCCAAGGAAAGACCGATATTCAGCACAATTAGTTCAGTCAAACCGCGAGTATTCATCAGCCATCCCAAGGCTGAAGCTTCGCGGTTGTTGATGCCACAAACTCTGGCAGCAACGTAAGTGCCAACGTACTTGCCGACAATGGCGACTCCCAAAACTGCGGCGCACAGCAGCCACAATTCGGGACTGTTGAGCAAGCCGATTTGAGTCCGCAAGCCGCTGTAAGCAAAAAATATCGGCAGCAGAAATATTAGTACAAAGTCTTCGGTTTTTTCGGCTAATTCTCTGGTTAATCCCGCATTTTTCGGCATGGCAGCACCCAGCAAAAATGCACCAAAAATTAAATGGATGCCGATTAATTCAGTAATTAAGGCAGAAGCTACAACTCCCATGTAAATGCCGGAGAGCACTAACTGTGTTAACCTGCCAGTGCGGTTGTAGTGTTTGGAAAGCCGCTGCAAGAACCAGCGGACTACAGTCAGCATGAAACAGATGTAAATTAAAGATGCAATAATTGTCGGTAAAGCGCCTAACATCGAGTTAGTACGAGTAACTGCGATCGCCACCGCTAACAAACACCACGCCGTTACGTCATCTACCGCAGCGCAAGTCAGGGCCAGCGTCCCCAATTTTGTATTCTGCAAGTTGTGTTCTGTAATAATTCTTGCTAGCACCGGAAAGGCAGTAATTGACATTGCAGCGCCCAAAAATAGGGCAAAGGCTGTAAACGAAACGCTATTATTTGAAACGATGGGATACAACAGCAGCGCTAGCAAGCTTCCTAGAGAAAACGGCACTAGAATGCTGACATGGGAAGTTAAAATCGCTATATCTAAATTGCTTTTGAGATACTTTGGATTCAGCTCCAAACCAATCAAAAACATGAAAAATATTAGCCCCACCTCAGATAGCACGTTGAGGAAGGGAACGGCTTCGGCTGGAAAAAGTGCTGTTGCTAAATCTGGTGCAACTAAGCCAAACAGAGAAGGCCCAAGCATAATTCCAGCTACAATTTCTCCAATGACTTGAGGTTGTTTGATCGCTCGAAATCCTAAACCTACAAGTCTCGAAAGTGCGATGACAATTAGAACTTCAAGCAGAACGAGAATGGGTATGGGCATGGCGTTTTTAGCTTTGGGATTTTTGCGGATCGAGAGGGCAGGCTACTAAAGCTGACTGAATTGCCGATCGAAAAAAATGGATACCAGCTCGATCGAAGGTAGAAGGCACAAGAGGCGCACCAACAACGCCATTCTCTCACAAGCGAACAAAGGCTTTGCCAACCTCCCACCTAGATTTTTCGTTTTTAAGAAGCGCTTGCGAGTAACTCTAACCGCATCGTGCACACCCCACACCCAACCCTCCCATTAAATCTCACATCTGGGTGCCAAGCCAACCCTACGGATATCAGATTGTCAGAAAAAGTAGCGCGCGCTGTGATAAACTAGAAAAGTTGTTTAAATTCGCACATCCGGGTTTTCGGGTGTTTCGAGGGCGCAAACCTTCAGAAATACGACCGGGTGGAGGATTAACCCGAATCAGGAGTTAAAAATACAATGCCAGTAGTCAGTTTGGCTCAAATGCTAGAGTCAGGGGTTCACTTCGGACACCAAACCCGTCGGTGGAACCCGAAAATGTCTCCATACATTTTTACAGAGCGCAACGGGGTTCACATCATCGACCTCGTGCAGACCGCTCAGCTTATGGAAGACGCCTACGAGTACATGAGAGTTGCCTCAGAAAAAGGCAAAAAGTTTTTGTTCGTGGGTACGAAGCGCCAAGCAGCAGGGATTGTAGCCCAAGAAGCTCAACGCTGCGGTGCTTATTACGTCAACCAGCGCTGGCTGGGGGGAATGCTCACCAACTGGACGACGATTAAGTCCCGCGTGGAGCGCCTCAAGGATTTGGAGCGCCGCGAGGAAATCGGCGCCCTCGATTTGCTGCCGAAAAAAGAAGCTTCGGTACTGCGCCGAGAAATGGCAAAACTCCAGAAATATCTGGGCGGGATTAAATCTATGCGGAAGATTCCCGACGGAGTGGTGCTGGTAGACCAACGCCGCGAGTATAATGCGGTGTTGGAATGCCAAAAGTTGGGAATTCCGATCGTCTCTCTGTTGGATACCAATTGCGACCCGGATTTGGTTGACATTGCCATTCCGGCGAATGACGATGCTATTCGATCGATCAAGCTGATTGTCGGCAAGTTGGCTGATGCCATCTACGAAGGTCGTCACGGTCAGCAGGGCGGCGACTCTGAGGAAGACTACGACTACGACGGTGGTTACGAAGGCGCTGAATATGATGTCGAAATCGAAGAATTGGATGACCCCGATTATGTAGATCCCGACGACGCTGCTGAGGCCGAAGGCGAAGAAACCGAGAGCTAGTATTGCCCTCGGAATCTGACATCAGGAAATTAAAAATTAAAGATTGAAAATTAAAAATAATAATTATTTTTAGTTGGATATTTTTAATTTTTAATTGTACATAGCACGAGTCTAAGTCATTAGTAGAACTCTGGCAAAAGCATTCATTGTGTCAGGGTCAGAATTAATTCTGGCGCTACACCTACAAAGTCGATACTAAGATCGACTGGGTATTTCTTCACTCTGGTCTAATCATTAACATTAAAATTAGTGACTAATGACTGATGACTAATGACTGATGACTAATGACTAATAAATAATTTTGATTGGGAACTTAAAGAAGATGGCGGACATATCTGCAAAACTTGTTAAAGAACTGCGCGAAAAAACTGGCGCGGGCATGATGGACTGCAAAAAAGCCCTCGTTGAAAACGAAGGCAATATGGAAACATCCATTGAGTGGCTGCGGAAAAAAGGTCTGGCTTCGGCAGGTAAAAAAGGTGGACGAGTCGCCTCAGAAGGACTTGTAGGCAGCTACATTCACACCGGCGGCCGCGTGGGAGTGCTGGTGGAAGTTAACTGCGAAACAGATTTTGTCGCACGTCGCGAAGAATTCCAAAAGTTGGTGCGGGATATTGCGATGCAAATTGCAGCTTGCCCGAATGTGGAATACGTGAAAGTTGAAGATATCCCCGCCGAAGTTGTCGAAAGAGAAAAGGCAATTGAAATGGGCAAAGATGACTTGGGCAACAAGCCGGAAAACATCAAAGAAAAGATTGTTCAAGGGCGGATTGAGAAGCGCATGAAAGAGTTATCTTTGATGGATCAGCCTTTTATTAAAGATCAGAATATCTCGGTGGAAGAGTTGGTGAAACAAACGATCGCCCAAATTGGAGAAAATGTCCAAGTGCGCCGCTTCGTGCGTTTTGTCTTGGGCGAAGGCATTGAAAAGGTAGAAGCTAACTTTGCCGACGAAGTGGCAGCCCAAATGGGTGTTCAATAATCCCAAATTAAGATTAAAAATTAAAAATTAAAAATGTGAAAAATCAATTTTTTGCATTTTTAATTTTTAATTTTTACAGGACTTATAGACCGAATATATTTGTAGGGCGTGCAGTGCATACCTTACTACAGATAGGGTAAGGATTTAAAACTTGGGTAAGTCCTATTTTAATTTTATACGAGAGATATGGTGCGACCAAAAGAGCGAATAGAGCAAGATTTGGCAGGACTCGAAGAGTCTTTAACAGCCTTGAAGTTGGAGTTTAGCAGTACCTACGAAGGTTATTTAACTGCGTTGGGACAAGCGGTGCGGCAGCAGTTAATTTTGGCTTGCTATCACCTTTGCACTCAAGCAGTACCGGAGTCGTTTCTTAAGTTGTCCTTCGAGGGGAGGCAAAAAATGCAGCAGTCTGTAAGGGCTTTGGCCGCAGCGTCGGAGGAAAAATTGCGATCGCTGGTGACTGAATCAGAAGCAGAGGAAGAGGAAGACGAAGAGGAAGAGGAAAACGAAGAGGAAGACGACTTCGACAAAGACGAAGAGGAAGAAGAGGAAGAAGAGGAAGACGACAAGGAAGAAGGCCAAAAGGAAAAAAACCAAGTTTCCGCAATTAACTATCTATTTTCATTGGCAAATTATCAATTGCCAAACGCCAATTCCCCTGAAAGTTTGGCACGCTGGCAAAATAGTATTGAAAAGTCGATCGTCAATATACTCAAGCTGCTTTCTCGCGACACCAACCGCTTGCTGCAACAATCGGCAATCTTGCCGAGTCAATTGCCAGAACCGGTTCTAGAAGCTGCTTCTCAAGCTGAATCCTCCGGCGACAGCGTTGCCGGGCCGCCTAACTTATTAAACTTAATCATTGAAACCGATGCCTCATCAGCATCACGAAAATTGGCAGAAACCTTTGGTAGTAGGGCGCTGCACATTACAGCGATTAAACTGCGGCTATCGGAAATAGAGTTTGCCGATGCGGGAACCTCGGCTTGGCGCCAGCAAATTCGTAACCTGTCTGTAAAGTTGAACTCGCTGGGCCGCGATTACCAGAAAAAGCAGCGGGAACTGGCCGTGGTGGAGGCTGAATCGGCTTGGCGATCGAGTTGGTTTGAAGATTAGTCAGTTGTCAATTGACACTTGTCAGTTGACACTTATCAGTTGTCAGGTGTCTGGAATTCTTGAGCTATGATTAATAACTAATGACTAATGACTAATGACTAATTATTAATAACTGATGACTAATAACTAATGACTGATGACTAATAACCAACCCGAATGGCAGCGATTGCAAAAAGCTCTTTCAGTAGAAGCCGATCGCGGATTTAACGACATCCAAGGCAGTCAATACCGCTTCAGCGAGTTTCTGGGCCTGAGTTTGAGACAGTTGGCAGGGTCTGTGGTGGCTTCGGCGCGCGATCGAGCCAGACAACTAGCCGCTGAATTTGACATCTACCCTCAGAAAGATCTCGAACAGCGCCAACATTCGATCGCCATTACGGTCAGTTTTTTGAGGCAAATGGAGCAAGTTTGGGAACAAGAAACTCGCCACCAGCAAGAACAAGCAAGACAAGTCAGACCCGCAAACGCTAACGCTTCTGAACCTACCGCCCCAGCAGTTTCCGTTCCCCGAACTGCACCCCTGAGTACAGCACCCCCACCGCCCAGCCTGACTCTCGACCAACAGTTAACCCGCGTCACCGGCATCGGTCCCGCCAACGGCAACCGCTTGGCAAAACTGGGTTTATACACTGTATATGACTTGCTTTACTACTATCCCCGCAACCACATCGACTATGCAAAGCAAGTACAAATTCGCGAGCTAATAGCCGGGGAAACTGTCACTTTAATCGCCGAAGTAAAGCGCTGCAATTGCTTTTCTAGTCCGAAAAATAAGAAATTAACCATATTAGAAGTAATTTTAAAAGACCGCACCGGAGAAATAAAAATTAGTCGTTTTTTTGCAGGCCCTCGCTACAGTAATCGCGGTTGGCAAGAATTCAAAAAGCGCGAGTATTGTACTGGTGCAGTGCTAGCAGCTTCCGGGTTGGTGAAGCAGGGCAAATATGGAATTACTTTAGAAAATCCTGAGTTAGAAGTATTAGACGACTCCGGCGGTGCGATCGAATCGATGAAAGTCGGCCGCTTGATACCAGTTTATCCGCTGACGGAGGGGGTGGATGCTGGTTCGGTGAGGCGATCAATTTTGGCTGCAATGCCGGCGGCGAAAATGTTGCCAGAATCCCTACCGGAAGATTTGCGCGAGCGTTACGGTTTAATGGGTTTAGCCGATGCCGTGACTAATATTCACTTTCCGCTCGATCGAGATTGTTTGGCCGCCGCCCGCCGCCGCTTAGTTTTTGACGAATTTTTCTACCTGCAATTAGGGCTTTTAAAGCGCCGCCAAACTCAAAGAAAAGCTCAAGCTAGTGCAGTCATCCTTCCTACTGGCAAATTGATCGAACATTTTTATGAAATCTTGCCTTTTGCGTTGACTAATGCTCAGGAAAGAGTAATTAACGACATCCTCAACGATTTAGCTTCGTCGCAACCGATGAACAGATTAGTGCAAGGCGATGTCGGTGCTGGCAAAACTGTAGTCGCCGTCGTGGCCATGCTAGCAGCAATTCAATCGGGCTATCAAGCCGCTTTAATGGCCCCGACAGAAGTTTTAGCAGAACAGCACTATCGAAAATTGGTAGGTTGGTTTAACTTGATGCACTTGTCTGTGGAACTGTTAACTGGTTCCACAAAAGTAGCCAAACGTCGCGAAATTCACAACCAATTAGAAACCGGAGAATTACCTGTTTTAGTAGGAACTCACGCGCTGATTCAAGATACAGTTAATTTCCATAAATTGGGGTTGGCGGTAATTGACGAACAGCACAGATTCGGCGTGCAGCAGCGTGCTAAATTGCAGCAAAAAGGCGAAGCTCCCCACGTTTTGACGATGACGGCCACTCCCATTCCCCGGACGCTGGCACTGACACTGCACGGGGATTTAGATGTGAGTCAAATTGATGAACTTCCCCCCGGCAGGCAGGCAATTCAAACAACTGTACTGTCTGCCAAAGAACGAATCCAAGCTTACGATTTGATTCGGCGGGAAGTGGCGAGCGGGCGTCAAGTTTATGTGGTGCTGCCGCTGGTGGAGGAGTCGGAAAAGTTGGACGTGCGATCGGCAATTGAGGAACAAGAGAAACTGCAAAAAAGCGTATTTCCTGAGTTTAAGGTTGGTTTGTTACACGGTAGAATGAGTAGTGCCGACAAAGACGAAGCAATTTCTAAGTTTCGGGACAAACAAACTGATATTTTAGTATCTACTACTGTGGTCGAGGTGGGAGTAGACGTGCCGAATGCCACGGTAATGCTGATTGAAAATTCTGAGCGTTTTGGACTGTCGCAACTGCACCAATTGCGGGGCAGAGTCGGTCGGGGCAGCAACCGTTCTTATTGTTTGTTAATGCCCGGTTCCAAATCTGGGGAAGCTATGCAGAGAATGAAGGTTTTAGAACAATCTCAAGATGGCTTTTTTATTGCGGAAATGGACATGAGATTGCGCGGGCCCGGTCAGGTTTTGGGAACTCGGCAGTCAGGTTTGCCGGATTTTGCTTTGGCAAGTTTGGTGGAGGATCAGGAAGTTTTGGAGTTGGCCAGGGCCGCGGCTCAAATGGTAATTGAGAATGATGAAAGTTTGAATCAGTGGCCGGTAGTGCGGGATGAGTTGGAACGGAGATATCAGCGGATGATGAGCGGCTCGATTTTGACTTAGATAGTTTTGAACGCAGCAACGGGATTTTTAATAATATTTTGTAGTCGCGGGTTAAGCAAATATATATCAAAGCCGCCAGTTTATTGCTGCACTCACCCACCATCCTCCCCATAGGGCGGTTTATTTGCACCTACTTCTTTAATGTCATTAACGTCAGAAACTGGTTTTCTTCCCATAAACTCACGTAAAATCCTAGGTTTTTTGTCAGGAAACGCGGTTTATACTTTTTTGCTGAGACTGCTGCAAAATATCAGGTTGATCGAAACGTCAAAAACACGAATTTGTTAGAAACGAGTGCCTCAACCCAAACTACTTTAAGAGAGGATTTTGGCCTTAATCTACGCTATTTTGATAAGGAGCCAGGCTTGGGGTACTTATTCGAGCAAGAATCCTTCGCAGGAATGACGAAGAAGTGTCAAAATTAAGATAGTTCTGCCAGAAACAGGGGAAAGGAAATCTAGCCTGTACTGGCGCCTAAGGCAACATTGATTCCTCGCTGGTTACGCTTGCAGGTGGTCGCCGACGGTTCGTCGCATTTAATCTCAACAGTAATTATGAAAGATCTCACTCGTTATCGAAATATCGGCATCTTCGCCCACGTAGATGCTGGCAAGACCACCACAACAGAAAGAATCCTGAAACTGACAGGTAAAATCCACAAAATTGGTGAAGTTCACGAAGGCGCGGCGACTACTGACTTCATGGAACAGGAGCAAGAGCGCGGTATTACGATTCAATCCGCTGCTACCACCTGCTTCTGGAACGACCATCAGCTCAACATCATTGATACTCCGGGACACGTCGATTTTACGATCGAAGTTTACCGTTCTTTGAAGGTTCTTGATGGTGGCATCGGTGTGTTCTGCGGTTCGGGTGGAGTTGAACCGCAATCGGAAACCAACTGGCGCTACGCTAACGATTCCAAAGTCGCTCGCGTCATCTATATCAACAAGCTCGATCGCACCGGTGCAGATTTTTACCGCGTTGTCCAGCAAGTCGATAAAATCCTTGGCGCTAAACCGATGGTAATGGTATTGCCGATCGGCATAGAAGAAAAGTTTTGCGGCGTAGTCGATTTGCTGACTCGCAAAGCCTGGATCTGGGATGACTCCGGCGATCCCATGAACTATACAATTAAAGATGTGCCCGCCGATATGGTCGATGATGTCGAAACTTGGCGCGAAAAGTTGATCGAACTGGCCGTCGAGCAAGACGACACTGTGATGGAACAGTATCTCGAAGGCAACGAGCCGAGCCTCGACGACCTCAAGCGGTGCATTCGCAAAGGTACTCGCGATCGGGCATTTTTCCCCACCTACTGCGGCTCATCCTTTAAAAACAAAGGCGTGCAGTTGGTTCTGGATGCCGTAGTTGACTACCTGCCGAACCCGATGGAAGTCACACCGCAGCCAGAAGTCGATCTCGATGGCGAGGAAACCGGCGAGTTTGCGATAGTCGATCCCAACAGGCCATTGCGGGCACTCGCGTTTAAGATCATGGACGATCGCTACGGTGCTTTAACCTTCACGCGCCTGTACTCGGGTAAGTTGTCCAAGGGCGACACCGTACTCAACACCGCCACAGGCAAAACCGAGCGCATCAGCCGTTTGGTGGAAATGCACGCCAACTCTCGCGAAGAAATTGAATCCGCGCAAGCAGGGGACATTGTGGCGATCGTCGGTATGAAAAACGTCCGCACCGGACACACCATCTGCGACCCCAAAAATCCCGCCACCCTAGAGCCGATGGTATTCCCAGATCCCGTTATTTCGATTTCGGTCAAACCGAAACAAAAAGGCGGCGAAGAAAAAATGGGAGCAGCTCTCACCAAGATGGTGCAAGAAGACCCATCCTTCCACATGGTGACGGATCAAGAAAGCGGCGAAACGATTCTCAAGGGGATGGGCGAGTTACACCTCGACATCAAAGTAGACATTCTCAAGCGCACCCACGGCATCGAAGTAGAAGTCGGCGAACCACAGGTAGCCTACCGCGAGTCGATTACCAAGCGCCTCGAAGACGAATACACCCACAAAAAGCAATCAGGTGGTTCCGGTCAATTTGCGAAAATTGGCTATGTGATCGAGCCTGGTGAGGTGGGAAGCGGCTTCCAGTTTGAGTCCAAAGTGACTGGTGGTAGCGTGCCGAGAGAATATTGGCCAGCAGTCGAAAAAGGCTTTGAAAGCTGCATCGACAAAGGTGTCTTGGCCGGATTCCCTTGCTTGGACTTGAAATTCACCCTACTAGACGGCGGTTTCCACCCCGTTGACTCGTCAGCAATGGCCTTTGAAATTGCTGCCAAAGCGGCCTATCGGCAGTCTCTGCCTAAAGCGGCGCCTCAGTTGCTCGAACCGATTATGAATGTCGATGTATTCACTCCAGATGATTACATGGGCGACGTGATTGGCGACCTCAACCGCCGCCGGGGGATGATGAAATCTCAAGAGACAAGCCAGACAGGAGCACGGATCAAGGCAGATGTACCGTTGAGCGAAATGTTTGGTTACATTAGCGATTTGCGTACTATGACCTCTGGCCGCGGCCAGTTTTCCATGTCCTTCTCGCACTATGCTCCTTGCCCGAATAACATCGCTGAAGAAGTGATTAAGGCGGCAAAAGAGCGTCAAGCTGCGAAGTAATGTATTGACTGTGACGAATCGCTTCGTCGCAGTCAATCACCAAGGTTAAAAACTAGATTTTTATAGTTTTTAACCTTGGTCAATGGGAATAAGCCGAGGCGGATCTAAATTGTATTTTTCGGGCGGGCGAGACAGCCCAGAAGAGTGCGATCGCACTTGATAGTAAAACTTAGATGCGCTGGAGCTTATTCCACTTTTATTTTCACACTCCTAAAAAATACTTTTTACTGGCCCAAAGAGATGCTGGCTTCAAAAGTCGCTCTAAAAGGGCGATCGCATCAATCAAGATAATATTTGCTAATATACAATCAATAATTTACAACCCAGGCAGGTAGCCATGACAGCCACCCTGATTCCGAGTCAAAGTAGCGGAATTTTGCTGAACAACATTAGCTGGACAACATACGAATCCCTGCTGAATGAGTTAGCCCAACAGAGAGGAATTCGCCTGACTTACGATCGCGGAAATTTAGAAATTATGACTCCATCAGCACCCCATGAAAAGTACAAAAAAATCTTGGGACGTTTTGTAGAAAGCGTGAGTGATGAATTGAATGTTGAAATTTGCAGTTTGGGTTCTCTAACTTGCAGGCGGGAGGATTTGGCTCGCGGTTTGGAACCGGATCAGTGCTACTATATCGAAAATGAGAATGTGATTTGGGAAAAAGAACAAATCGATCTCAATCAAGATCCGCCGCCAGATTTAGTTGTGGAAATTGACGTGACTAGCAGTTCGATCGATCGACTTTCTTTATATGCAAGTTTAGGCGTACCGGAAGTTTGGCGCTACGACGGAAATCGTTTAATAATTTATCAGTTGGAATCACGGGAATATGCCGAAAGAGATGTTTCTCCGACTTTCCCTTTTTTGTCGCAAGTTGAGATGCTGCGCTTTTTGGAATTGAGAAGGACTACAAAAGAAAATGCTTTAATTCGCTTGTTCCGGGAGTGGGTGAGGAGTCAAATTCAGTCAGGAGAGTGAAAAATGGCGATTCCCTACCCTACCCTACGGGGAACGGGAACCCCTGCGGGAAGATAGCTCCGCTTCACGCACTTTGGAGATGATATCATATCGTGTAAAACATGAGTTTGTAGCGAGGACTTCACTCCGAGCGAGTTTTAGGAAGAATTTAGTCCTCACTACGAACTTAATTATAATTATTGACCCGGACAGGATATTATTCGCCAGCCAAATCAGCGCGAAACTTCTCCACAACTCGATTTAACTCCACCGAATGAGAAGCCTTAAATAAAATACGATCGCCCGGTGCGACAAACTCCATTAAATGCCTTCCTAAATCTTCGCGGGAATTCTCCCTCGCAATATCTTCTACCTCCACAAAAGGCAAACCCGCCGCACCTGCAGCCATCGCCGCTGCTTCCTCAAAATCAGCAAAAACAAACAAAGCATCAAGATGCAAATCTCGCGCCGCCCTTCCCACTTGTCGGTGAAATTCGATCGCCCTGTCGCCCAATTCCTTCATCGTTCCTAACACCGCAATCCGGCGCTTTCCGGGAGTATCTGCTAACAGTCTCAGGGCTGCCAACATCGACTCCAAACCAGCATTGTAAGTCTCATCCAGAATCACAATATCCTGCGGCAAATCGTAGCGGCGCGCCCGTCCATCCGGTAACTGCACAGACAAACCTTGCTTTAAAACTTCCCAATCAATACCTAAAACTTTTCCTACCGCCAAAGCCGCCAAATAATTTACAGCATTGTGCCGTCCCGGCAGCGGTAGTGGCAATTCCACACCTTCTACTAACATTGTATCAGAATTGAGCAATTCTCCGCACAAGTCCCCGCCTTCTAAACCGTAAGTTAAAGTTTTTCCCTGCCAAACTTTTGACGCAGTTGCGATTAATCTGTCACCATCGTGATTGAGAATAGCACTGCTATCAGCAGGCATTTCGGCTAACAGTTCGCACTTAGCTTGGGCGATCGCCTCTTCCGATCCCAAGCGTCCGATATGTGCCGTTCCTACATTAGTAATTACCGCCACAGTAGGACGCGCAATTTGCGACAGCAGCGCAATTTCGCCCCTCCCACGCATTCCCATTTCAATTACAGCATAATTGTGTGCCGATGAAAGCTCCAACAGAGTTTTTGGTACGCCAATTTCATTGTTGTAGTTATATTGAGTTTTAAGAACATTTCCCTTCGTTGACAAAACTGCCGCAATTAACTCTTTAACAGTAGTTTTACCGACAGAACCAGTAACAGCAACTATAGGTATACTGAATTGGTCGCGCCACCAACGGGCGATCGACTGATAAGCTTTTAAAGTATCCTCAACGCGCAACAGCGGAAAATTAGGCAATTCCTCTTGCCAATCTCGCTCGACAATTGCTGCTATCGCCCCCAAATCCTGAGCTTTTGCCACAAATTGATGGCCATCAAAAGTGTCTCCCCGTAGTGCCAAAAATACTTCACCCCCCTCAAGAGTGCGCGTATCGGTGGCAATACCTGTCCCTAAATTTGTCAAAACGCCCTCAGACACAGCAGGCAAAGGTACAGCTAAAATTTCAGCAAGTTGGGCGATACTTACGCGACAAACCATAACCAGCACTCACATTTCAAATAATTATTTTCACAGCTAATTCTACCTCGCCCAACCTCAAATTTAACTAACAGCGGGCTGCGGATCAGGATTGACCTTGAACATCCTAATACGAAATCGTCCGCCCACCAAGAAATTATCCCGTACCTACCCACAACCTTTACCAATACTTTACAAAGTAGATGGTGATTTAAGGCCTTGCTAATTACCAACAATTCATGTCATGCTGGTGTTGATAAATAGTTTAACTAAGCAAAAAATATCGATCGGCTTAAGCTGCTGACAGCTTCTACCCATAAGCCTCATCCGGCGAGAAGCTCGGTTGACTCAATTGTTGCGATTCATTGGCCAATTCATCAAGATAATAGCGCTGAAAGCTCCTGCCTCAGCCTCGGAGGGTTAATCCACAGTGAACGACTACAACAGACAAAGCCACGAAGAAGAACAGCTACTTTACAAGCACTGGCTGGAGTTGGTACAACGAGAGCAGCCGGCTGAACTGATCGGCCGCTTTCGCACTTTGTTTATCCAAGGTACCGGATATCCCGATCGCTCGATCGCGGACGCACTTGAAAAAATAGCAGCCTCAAAACACGCCGAACAAGAATTCAAATACATCCTCAACCGCTGCTGCCACATCCTGATCAACCGTTGGCAAACATACCCCAGCAAGCAAGCAGCCATCCCTGAATTGATCGCTGTGTTTGAAGAAGCGCCCAAAATATTATTTGGATACAATCGATCGCGGGGGCGAGGCTCTATCCCCCAATTAGTAAATCAATTTACCGAAAGCGAACAGTACCTCACCCTCCAACGCTTAGCCAAAGTCATAACTCACAGCAATGAAGATAGCAGCAACAGCAAAACGCCTGCTACCCTTGCCCTCGGAACCTTAATTCCCCGTTACCCCTACCTCTACAAACACTGTCTCCTCAGCGACGACAGCACCTACGAACAGCAAAAAATCATTAAAAAAATCCAAGCTCAAAAGCAGCAGCAATTTGAGATAAATCTCTCACAATACGTCGCTCACCAAGTGAGAAAAACCCAAATAGCTCGTCGGGAAACCTCCCTTTCCTTCGGCAGAAATATACAAGTTATAAAAAATCCGACACTGTTGACCGACTCGGAACTATTCTTTGCCCTCAAGCAATTTGTCGGAAAAGTAGAAGGAGCCGATACCTACAGACAGCTAGCGGGCCGTTTCACGGCGAACGCCAGCACACATCAGTCCTACCGCTCCTTTAAAGACGACTTGTACGAATACCTGATTTCTTCTGTCACCGATGAGCGCTACGGCAAACGTCTCTTTAACGAAAAATTGTATAAGCAACTACAAAACACCCTGCCCCACAGCGACGATCAGAAGTTTAACGAATTTTTAATGATCAGAACTTGCAGCCAGTTATTGAACTTTTTAGTAGTGGAGAGTCCTGTGCGGCGCAACCACTTTGTCTTCATCGACCTAATCTCAAACCTCGGACCAACCCAAACCACAGGTTTGCTGCTGAAAATCGTACTAATTTGTGGCAAAGTCAAGCCCTACCTAGAGAAGCGACTGGCAATTTTGTTCGGTCACTACGAATGCAGTACCCGAGAAGGCGTGGTGTGGTTAGTCAAAGCCCTGGAAAACGTAAACCTAGCTTTGACTACCAACTTTGGCAAGGTGGATGTATCTTTCCTGCGGTGAGAGGGTGCGACATAACTTTCTCTGCTTCCACAGCAGGCAAAACATCACACCGATCAACCAGGTTTTTGAATACCCTAAAAGTTTTACATTATAATCAGAACGACTTAATTAACTCCTGAAAACTACTCAAAAGACGTTATTCTATGTTAAAGTACCTAGTGTGAATCAGATTCAGTTGCAGGCTTTGTTCATTGCTACAGAATTGTCTAAAAACTTGCCCTTCTGTATCGGCAGGGGACTCTCCGAAACTGAAATCTTCGCACTGTCTAAATTTTGGAGTTATTCCTCATGTCGATATACGTCGGTAACTTATCCTACCAAGTTACCCAAGAAGACATCACCACCGTCTTCGCCGAATACGGAACCGTTAAGCGAGTACATCTACCTACCGACAGAGAAACCAGTCGCCCCCGCGGCTTTGGTTTTGTAGAAATGTCAACAGATGCAGAAGAAGATGCAGCCATTAGTGCTCTCGACGGAGCAGAGTGGATGGGTCGCGATCTCAAAGTTAACAAAGCTAAGCCCCGCGAAGATGAAGGTGGCCGGGGCGGCGGCAACCGGGGCGGCGGCCCTGGCAAATTTGGTCGCGCAGGAGGGGGAGGCGGAGGAGGACGTTATTAATTTCCTCGGATAAAGATTTGAGATTGGAGAGTTGAAATTGGCGCGAGAGCTCACCTAGCTCCGAACCACTTCCGGCCGTTCCGAAAAACCTATGCTCTTCAAGTTTCCATATCTACCGCATTAAATATACCAAAAAGCCAAGGGCCTAACCCTTGGCTTTTTGGTATGAGGGTTGACGGTATGAGTCTGAAATCGGCTGGGCGAATCCGTTGCAGTACCGTCAGGTTCTAATCGTCAGGTTCGATGCTGCTGCTCAATCCGTGATTATTGAGCGTTTCAGCGTAAAACTCAGCGTGTTCGAGAGCGCAAACAATCACCAATCCCATCCCGTTAGTATGGGCTTCCATCATCACATTTACCGCCTGTGGCTGAGTCAGACTCGGTACCGTCGCCATCAAAGTCTGCACCACGTACTCCATAGGATTGAAATCATCATTGTGCAGCAGAACGCGGTAGCGCGGTGCAAGCTTACGGACTGTGGAAGGCTTTTGAATAATTTCGACAGACACTAATCTATACCTCCTGACTTGTAAAATGTTAAAATTTGTTAACAGTCTTGAGCCGGATTCCTCCGCTGTGCAAGAGTATGTCACTTTCAGCTATTTTATTGAAATCTGAAAATTCAGACAAGGCAGCCCCTTGGTCGATCGCTAGCTGTGAACCCAACACCAAACCCACAGGGGGTGTCCTGGGCCTGTAGCAACCACCTTCCTAGCGCCATAATATTAGAAAGGCGAGATCGGTTAAAAATAACAAACTACTACCTGTTGAGTCTCCAGAACTGAGGGAACCTTATATGAAACGCAAACCTAAATCCTACAACGACAGATTCAGCGGCGACCCATCCCGAGGAGATGAAGACTCCGACTACCCCGGCTCCATGGGCGGACAGTCGCGGCGTCAACCTCAGTCCGGCAAACCCTCTTTCCTCAATTCCGCCACCCTAGGAATCTTAACAGCCGTCTTTATTCTGGGAATTGGGATTGGCATTGCCTTTAGCTCCACAGCTACAATTAGCCCAGAGAACGTAGCCTCCCGTGAATTTATAGATCGCAGTGCCCCAAACCCAGAACTTTGCGTGCAGTTTGGAGCAAGCGCGATGGTGACAGATATGCGCCTCTACGTCACCCTCAACCCTTTCAATGTCTACATCTCGCAGCCGAGTATGCGCCCCGGATGCGTCCTGCGAACCAATAACTGGGCAATTCTGGAACAAAGAAAACTCATCAGCCAAGACCAAGTGCGCGATTGCAAAAATCGCATGAACACTTTTGGGTTCACCGGCCCCCTGGAAGCTCAACCCGAAATTAACTGTATCTACCAAAACGACGGCGCTAAAAACCTGTTCCTCAACCAACCGGGTTCGATAGCTCCAACCACTGAAGGTCAAAATTTCTAAACCGCCGATATAGCGATTTTCAGTTGAGTCAATTACACATAGGGGTAGGACTTAGGCAAAGCCTAAGTCCTTACTTTATTTCATAGAAGGGAAAACTGCTCTAAGTAAATTTTGAACTAAGAGGTTCGAGGGAAGAAGAAAGTCTTCATTCTTCCTTCTTGCTTCAAAAACTGAACTGGGGGAAATCTTCAGTTAACTGAACCTGCAAAATTTGGCCGGGTTGAATCGTAGCAGGTTGAGGAGCCGCGACGTAAGTTGTAGCAACACCACCTGCTGCTCCCGCCAACAAACCGATACCGGAAAAGCCGCTCAGCAAGAACAAAGCTAAGCCACCAATACCAGTATTTCGCAACAAACTGCGATCGGAAGGCTGAGCCCGCCGACCTTCCACGGGTTCCGAGCGAGCCACCAGAGGGATATTGCGGCCGTTGAGAGTAATAGCTTCCACTACAAATCGACTGCCGAGGTTAGTCGTTTCAAATCGGCCGATGACCGGCGTATTAGCAGGTACGATCGTATTGCCTAGACTGTCGAGAATTCCCCCTTGCAGCAGCAGCACTTCCTCTCGGCTGGGCTTCGCACTGGCAAGCCGCAAAGCCCGATCGCCGGGGTAGAGCAAACTGAGTTCCGTTCCCGCCGGCAACAAAACATTCGCCCCAGTCGCAGCCTGCAAAGGAGCATTTGATCGGCCGCGAGGAAGTGGTTCACCAAAAGTAAGCGTGCGCTGTTGGGGTGCAGCAACAGCCGTTATTTGAGGGGCTAGGCGGGGTACAGCAGCAGCTTCTACCCGACGGCGTTCGTCAAGGCGAACATTAACTAAAGGCACTGTTATCGGCCGGATTTGGTCATTTGAAGTAGACCGCTGCGAAAAATTTGAACCGGGATTTGGGGAAGTAGGAGGCTCAGGTCGATCGACCTCTGTGGCATCTGTTGAATTGGAATCTATCGGTTGCTGGTTTTGCGGTACTTGTATTGCAGGCTGGGGTAGAGTTTCGGGAGTTTCCATAATTGGAGTCGGTTCGATCGAAGGGCGTAACACCCAGCGATTTTCTACCCCAATTCTTTGAAATTGAACTTTCCCCGCCCTGAAACCGACTCCGGGAGCCAAATTGACCAGAATTCTCGCCCTTCCCGGTTGAAGTTGACTCACTCCCACAGAACGCACTCTGCCTTGCGGGTATAGCTGAGTTGCATCTACTCCGATCTCAGTATTGGGCAAATCCACAGCAATCTGAGACGGGTTGAGTAGAGAATATGTAGGGGTTGTTCCCTCTGGGAGAGTAATTTCTAACTGATTCGTCGCCGGATCGAATTTCCAACTTGTGACGGTAGAAGCATTTGCTGGTTCTAGTGCTGCCGGCACAGTCGCAACTGCGGCAACGACTGCTAGACTCAGACTCAGTGACTCGATCGCAAACAATCCGGGTGCTAGAGAATTAACAGTCAATTTTTGTAAGTCTTCCCCAAATCGGGTGAGTAATTTTTTGTATGGCATGGCGGCTGGGTGAAATTTTTGATCTGAAATAGATTATGGATGGGAAAATTGTGCCTTCGGATGACGCTGAAAGTTTAGCAGCATTATGGCGATATGAAAAATTTAACTAAATGGAAATTATTGCGATCGCGCTTCGTCCTTAAAAACAAGTGGTGTCAGGTTAGACAAGATGAAATAGAATTGCCAAGCGGACAAATTATAGACGACTTTTTTGTTAATGTCCGACCCAATATCGCCCTAATATTTGCCACGACCGAGCAGCAAGAACTTGTATTAGTGCGCCAATACAGGCACGGAGTAGGCGAAATTTTGCTGGAACTGCCTGCTGGAACTTTCAACCCTGCTGAAGAGAGCGGTAAATCGGCAGCCGCCAGAGAACTTTCCGAAGAAACGGGATATGTTGCTGAAGAAATTTTGGAACTAGCAACCTTATATGATAACCCTGTAAAAGACACCAATTCTATCTACCTATACTTTGCTAAAAATGTCAAGCTTGCCAGCAAAATCCAATTAGATATTACCGAAGATATTGAAGTAGTTTTAGTCCCTATTGCCGAAGTTTTGGTAAAAATAAAAAACCGACAAATTTGTGTTGCAGGAAGCATCGCAGCTATTTTTTTAGGATTAGATTTTTTGAATAAACAGCGGTAAGGTGCTGTGTGAATGCAACCTTACACGCTGTTTATTACGCTTTTATCTTAAGGAGAAAGAGTGAGAAAATCCAGAGAAGTCAGAGAATTATCAGCGCCAAAAACCTGAGCCAAA
>NZ_JAUBQN010000029.1:0-82832 GCF_036701295.1 Microcoleus harperi Pol14_C6
ACGCTTATTTGGTCAATCCTAAGCACTTTAAAAACTGGTTTACAAGCTGCTGTTACTGTACTTCATAAACCTGGAATACGCTGTATTTGCACACAGTCTTGTTGTGGTGCAAAATTTTTGGAAAATATGGAAATTTGCAACCTCTCCATTGTGGAGCGAAAATTTGTTTTACTGACATCTTCCCCTAACTCCTCTGAAAGTATCTGCCATAATTCCGATCCGATTTCCCTGATGCGACTTTCAGAACAGTTAAAATCTTTAGCTATTTCTTTGTATGTCTCGCGTTGTAGAGTTCCCCGCAGTACCGCTTCCTGTAAATCGTCAAGGTGCTGACCTGTTTTCGAGAAAACTATGCGATCGGCCGGGGAGGGTTAACACTTCTTTAAGATTCCTCTGGCTAGCAAGATGTGAGAATTTTGTATATTAAAGCACTTTTTAACAAAATTGTACAAAATAAATTTAAACAGAGTAAAAATTTTGCAAGTTGTGAAGAAAATTGAACTTTTTTTTATAAAAACTATCCTGATTCTAAGAACCATAGGAGAAACATTAAAAAGTAAATTGAGGGATTAAACGCTTGTCGTTTACGTTTAACCCCTGTAATAGTGTATTAAATCGCATATTGAGTATTAGGGTATGGTGTAAAGATACAGCGTATTCCAGGTTTATTAAGTACAGTAGCAGCAGCTTGTAAACCAGTTTTTAAAGTGCTTAGGATTGACCAAATCAAGGGCCGTAGCCAGCAAGATGTCAACCATCTTGGTGGTGGTTGGTGAGTACTGACGTAAAAAAGATTTGAGTTGTGACCACCATAATTCTATAGGATTGAAATCGGGAGAATAGGGTGATAAGTTCAGCAAACTAGCACCAGCGGCTTGTATCAATGGTTCAATAGTCCCCAACTTGTGAGCAGGTAGATTATCCATAACAACTACTGCACCCTCCCATAAGTTGGGGACTAAAAAATGTTCAATAAAGACTTCAAAAGCTCTACCATCCATTGACCCATTGAGCGTCATTAATCCTACTACTTTTTTTAAGCTAATTGCTCCGACAACTGTGACTTTGGCGCCCCGATAAAATGGTTTTAAATCGTAGACTCTACTACCACATATTGAACGTGCATGGGTTCGTGTTAACCTAATAAAATGCCCATTTCATCCAAAAAAACGAGGTTGTCGGGGTCAATATTTTTCACTTTTTCCCAATATTCACACCTCAGAATTTGCACTCTTTCAGTGGCAGACTGACTACTGCGTATGGTCTTTTTTTTCGAGTTAAATTTTGTTTTTGTAATTCACGACACATCATGCTAGGGCTGACAGCTTCCTTGTAGTTCATAAGCCAATATTCACTTGGGTTCGGACAACGTGCTATCCGGATATTTTTCTACCATCTGGGTCAATTCAGTTGTGCGCGAGTTTAACACACTTTTAAGACTTCCACCTTGTTTTCTGGGTTGAACATGACCAATGGTTTGTTTTTGTTTTAAGATTTTTTGAACAAACCCTTTACTCACATCAAATCTGGCGGCTACTTTTCTAATCGAGGTATCACCTTGTCCATAAATTTTAACTATTTTCTCACGCAACTCGATCGAATAAGGTTTCATTTTTTTCGCTTATGTACTAAATACAGTGTATCATATATACATGGAATATGCTGTATGAACGGGCTGATTAAGTTCTTAGATCATAATGGGATGCGTCCTATTATTGCTTTGGTTGTGATTATTGGTGCTCTAGCGATCACTCTCAAGAGTGATAAAATTTGTGTAGTGCAAGTAGAATACCCCCCAGTTACTTCAAGACCTGCTGGAACTCAACCCCAAATGGTTTTTAGAGACAATCCTGTTTGCTCAAAGTATTTTGAAATAGCAGCATTGGTACTGGGTGGACTTCTGGGATTAACCGCATCAGGTAAATCGAGCATATATCAACCGGAAGATGAGGCAGCAAGAGAACAGCAAACAAAATTGGAGAAGAACAAATCACCGAGGCAGGATTGATTTATGAGCTGGTAGGTTGGATTGATGCAATGAAATCTAACCTCTTTTTCCACTCACAAACTTACCCAGTCCTACCATTCCAATGCGATGATTGCCCTAATAGCGATCGCCCTATCACGCATAAAGAGCGATCGCCCCTCACACGAAATACCAAACAATCCGATGATTGTACGGATAGCGATGTCTGAGTAAAAAAGAGCGATCGCCCCTCGCACCACATACCAAACACTGCGATGATTGTAGAGAGTGCGATCGCACATAATCATCATCCCTAATTTGCGATCGACCTCCAGCATCAATTCTCCACAAAGCATCCGCCTGAAATTCGTTATCTGCGTCCAAGCGCACAGTAGCATTGTCGCCCAATTCCACCCCAGCGAACGTATAATTTGATTGTGTTGTTAGCCGTGACTTCTGAATCTTACTGATAAGGCCACATAAAATATTTTTTCAATCTATTAAGTTAGGCATAAAAATTCCAGTAAACATAGCATCGCGGGGGCGAGTTTTGCCGCACTAAACTCGCTCCTAATATCAAATTATAACTAAATCCTTCCCTTAAACCTTCTGCTTCTTCCTTCGCGTCTTCGCGGTTCGTTTCTAACGCAAATATTCAATCCAAGCCTGCAAAACCTCCGGCGAACCGTACCACTTCCCCGGAGAACGAGGCGAATGCCAAACTCCCTCCAACACCAGATTTTCCGCCCCGTCCAAAACAGCAGCTTCCACCGGCGTAATTCCATCTCCCCAAGTTTCGCCCTTCCCGACAGTCAACTCGTAACTTTTATAAGCCAGCCAAGTTCCAAAACCGCGCTTGCCAAAAACAGCCTTCCCAGCAGCGCACACGTAGCGCACCTGCGGGTGAAAAGCCCCCGGATAATGAATTTTGACAAAATCTAGATTTTTGCGCGTCCAGCGCTCTTGAGAGACGTGCGGCGTGCCTAAAGTGATTAAAGTATTCACACAGGGGTGAGCTTCCCACAAACCCGCGTCCTCAAGCACGTCGCCGTGAATCGTGTAAGGCTTTTCGCCCAAATAGATGCGAGAAATCCAGCCGCCGGCGGAATGACCGACGAGATTGATCTGGGGAACGCCGTATTGCTGTAACATTTGTTTGACTGTGCGATCGAGCTGTCGCAAAATTGGCACCATCGACCGCCCGCCAAAAGTTGGCAACCAATCTCCCTTGCCCAAAGGAACTGTTACTGTTGGGAAACCTCGATCGACCAGAGACTTTTCTAATTCGCGATAGTCGGAAGCAGCAGCAAAATATCCTGGTAAAATCACGGTTGGTAATGGCATTGTCAATTTGAGATTTTAAATTTTAGATTTTAGATTTTGCGGCCGGAGTGCTACGATCTGTTTTTCAAGTTCAAAGACGCTTGCTAAAGCATCCTTTGGATTGCTAACATCTGCCGCTCGTTAAACCTTTTGCTTAGGGAATATCTACTTCTATGGCTCGCGAGCCGATTCAAACATGGTATTTTACCCTAGTTGTCGTTCACTTAGAAGACCGTTTTCTACTGGTACAAGAGCGCAAGTACGAGCAGCAGTGGTATCTCCCAGCAGGGCGAGTTGAAAAAGGGGAGACTTTGCTCGAAGCTGCTATGCGTAATACCCTTGAGGAAGCGGGCATTTCCATCATCATTGAGGGAATTCTCCGGGTAGAGCACACAGTGATGCCTAAGGGTAATGTGCGCCTCCGAGTCATTTTTGTGGCTCGTCCACAAGATAAGACGGCGCCCAAGAGTAAGCCAGATGAGCATACTTTGTGCGCTGGCTGGTATTCTCTCAAGGAATTAGACCAGTTGTCGTTGCGGGGAGAGGAAGTTCGAGAAATGTTTCAATATATGGCAAGCGGCGCTCCAATTTATCCCATCGACTTGCTCACCATTGAGGGAGCTCCTTTTAAAAATTACCGCTATCGCTGGTGAATCTGTCGATTTTAGATTTTAGACTTCGGCGTGAGTGCGATCGCCCTTACGATTGTAGATTTACTTGCAGCGCAGTGAATCAGGGAGCAGGAACTTTAATTTACAATTTTTAGAATCGACCCTGACGCTAGTGTCGCGGGCTTGTACTCATTTTGGGGCGGGGCCACCGAGGGGCTGCGGGCTGGGCTGACAGCCAATAGATCAGTTTTTTGATGGCGTAACCGAATTGGAAACGCCGATCCATTGAAGTTGTCGATCGTGTTTAATAAATTTGGTTGAGTTTCGGGCCCATGAATTTTCATCAAGGTCGATCGGGCAACTTCGAGGGCGATCGTGCTAAAATTATACCTTTGAATTCCCAGCCTCTCCTCATTAAAACGAATTCACACTTAATCACAACCACAACAATATAAATTACCAATCTCCCAATCACTCAATCCCCCAATCTCCCAATCCCCCAATCTAAAATCTAACAATCTCCCAATCCCCCAATCTAAAATCTAAAATCTAAATCTAAAATCTAAAATTTAAATGACTGACTCTTCCTCCCTAGCCAACACCCTTTCCGAACCGCTGCGCCAGCCTTATTGGTGGGCAGCCCTAGCTTCTGTCAGCCTTCACGGAGTGCTCGGAGTAAGTGCCCCGACGCTCTCAAACATAATTTATGGTGGAAATTCTTCAAAAAATATTCCCGGTTCTGTCGGCTTAGTAGAACTAACTCCCGCAGAAGCCGGTCGCCTGCCACAAACCATACCACCGCGCGCGTCAAATAAGCCGTTTACGCCATTTTCGATCGCACCAGTTCCCCTTCGACCCACGCCAAAGTTAGCCCCGCCCTTGCCCCCCCCACCTGACACCATCAACTTGCCCGCCATGCCGCCGGGAATGCCCCCTCCTGGATTCTTTTCCCCTCTGCCTTATTCCCCTCTCCCCCCCTTAACTGCCCCAACAGCCCCGCCACCTCCCAAAAATCCATCCCCAACAGTCAGAACCCCCTCCCAGCCAACAACACCCACTATCATCCCACCCGTACCTCCCAGCGGTTTTCTTTTCCCGCCCTTACCTGGTAATTTCGATCGCAATATCCCGCCGCCACCCTCGCTGCCAGAAGCGCCCCAGCTTCCCGGCGGCGGCTCGGAAGATGAAGCAGAGACGCTCAAAAAGATCATAGCCAGTAGAGGCGGACTCCCACTATTTCCAGACGGAGCTCCAGTCTTTACCCCGGAATTCCCCATTGGCAGGAATGTGGGACCCGATGGAGTACCAAAATTGACTCAAAAAGATCCCAATAAAAGGAATCTCATCGCAGAAACTCCCGAAGAAAGAATCAGGAGACAACAATTTGAAGATGGACAGCGACAGCTAGGACAGTCTGGCCAACCAGCTTCAAACTTACCCAGCGACAGAGAGACACAGCTTGCCGCTGCAAATACCTATGTTGCTTTGTTTGAGAAATTCAAAAAGGCTTATCCTGACTTGGAAATGACGGGTCCGACTCCTGTGAATGTCCCTTATCCCGTAACAGCTTGCTCGCAAAAACTCCAAGGAACAGCAGTTTTTGGAGCAGTTGTCAGCCCTCAAGGTTTGCTCAGGGCAGAGCCTCAGTCGATCGTCCCCACTGGTTACGGTATTCTCGATAATGCGGCTAAAATTGCGATTATTAGCCCTTCTCTAACATTTTCAGCAGCCAGCACGCACAAGCTTTACCAACTGGCTGTCGAGTTTAAGTACGACGAAAAAGTTTGCAGTGGCATTCCTGTCACCCCAACCAGGCCCAACCCACCAGGCCAGCAGCAGCCAGCGCCCGCCCCGACAGCGCCCAGCAGACCAACAGGCCAGCAGCCCTCCCCAGCGCCTACAGAAGTGAAGCCGCAGTTTGAGAAGCCGCCGGCCCCCTCCACCAAACCGCAGCCAGGGGCCAAACCGTCGCCGTCGGCACCCAAGCCTGCAGCTCAACCGTCGCCCTCGCCTGAACCAAAACCAGCCGCGGAACAGTCACCTTCTCCTGAACCGCAACCCGCCGAAGAGTCCCCGCAGCCGCAAGTGTCGCCATCTCCTGCCGCCGAAGAGTCCCCGCAGCCGCAAGTGTCGCCATCGCCTGCCGCCGAAGAGTCCCCGCAGCCGGAAGCTGCACCATCTCCGGCCCCGGAAGTGTCGCCCTCACCTGAAGCAGCGCCATCTCCTGCCGCCGAAGTGTCGCCATCTCCGGCCCCGGAAGTGTCGCCGTCGCCTGAAGCGGCGCCATCTCCTGCAACTACCGAAAATTAATTGGGCATCAGTAAGAGGCAATCGGGAATAGGTAATATCCAATCTGCTTGCTTCACTATTGTGAGTTAGTAGTTAGTAGGGTGAATTAGCTTGAATATTTGTTGCTTCTCAAACTAAGTTCTACTTGCTGACGCACCCTACTTTATCCACTAATAATTAAGTTTTTTTTCGTCTACCCTACCAGACTTTGGACGATGGAATTTTTGACGAGAAAGCTAATTACCTATTCCCCTTAACCACTCAATTGTATTGAACTTTATACATTTGAAATAAGTCGCCGCTTTGCTTTTTTATTATCTTAGCGCCCGCAGCTTTAATCATTTTTTCCCAATCTTCTATTGTCTCTAAAAATACTTCGCCGGCTCGATAAGTTTCCAAAATTGCCCAATCTTCTGCTAAAGGAGCATCGGGGTTGAGGACATCAAAAACAAAATGACCGCCCGGTTTTAGTACCCGCTTTACTTCTCCCATGACAATACTCCAATAGTCTATGGGATAGTAACAGCTAAAGCCTGTAGCAAGGCATAAATCGAACAGAGCCTCCTCGTAATTTAACTGGTGAGCGGGAGCCCATTCTACCCCTTTGAACAGCTTAGAATTGAGCTGAGGGCCGCGAGCGTTTAAGGCGTCTCGCGCGGCGCTGCTGATTTCTTGACCGTAAAAATATGCCTCCCAATCCCGCCAAGGGTAGATCAGAAAGCTGACTCCGCAGCCAATGTCTAAACAGCGCTGATTTTTTTGAGGTTTGGCAATTTTCCAGAAGGGAGAAACTGTTTTTGGTTGGAGAGTTCCTGCGACTGATTCCAGGAAAATCGGCATTGCTTCGACTTCTTCGGGTAAAGCGAAAGCTTCTCCTCGGTATTCGCGATCGAACCGAGAAGCGACTTGCGACAGTAAAACTTGCCAGCTATCTGATTTTCCTTTAGCAAACCAAGTTTGCTCCTGACCCGCTACTGGGCGATCGGACTTTTTAGACATTCTTGAATTACCTTTTAGAAGCTTTGAGAGCTTTTGTAAAGTTTTGGCGGTAAGGCTTATTAAAAATTAACGCCGGCCAGAGCAGCGACAGCTTCAGGCGATTTGCAAAACTTCTGTCGAAGTTAGTGCGATCGAAACCATTCCAAAATTTCCAAATACCGCCACCGTAAGCGATCAGCAATGCCAAGCTAATTAATGTACTCATTTAAAAAACCCCTAAGCAATGGATAGGATTTTGGGCCAGCTAGTCAAAGCGTTACCCTTAATCTATCATTTATCAGATGCCAAAGCGCACCGATAGTTGTAGCAATTCCACCTTCAGAAAGAGACTTAAAAATCCCCGTTGGCCACAAACTTAAAAATAACACCCCCGAAATAGCTTTCACCGAGTAAGCAAGAAGGGACTTCTGTCAAAAGTCGAGGATTCTGAGGACTTATACCATTTTAGATGGAAGAATTGAAGAATTAAAGCATTGGTAATGACTGATGACAGAAGGGTTTCGAGTACGGGCATACAGTTGCATTCTGTTTTTTAACTGGTATCACCCAACATCCCCTACAAATCCGAGTTCGACCGGGGGATTGGTGTGATGGCGGAAGTTCTAATTCGGTTGAAATCGGTTGCTGCTGGGGGACAGCGTAGCCAAACGGGATTGCCCAGATGTGTAACTACTCGAAGATATTTTACTAAGAACTGATTCCTGGTGGCCAACGAATTACAGCAGGCAAACTTTTTCTAGCGGACAATAGCGGTAGAGAGCTTTCTAAGCAAGGAGGATTTTATGCGTGCAGTGCTGATGGCTGGGGGGTCGGGAACGAGGCTCAGACCCCTGACGTGCGATTTGCCCAAACCGATGGTGCCGATTCTCAATCGCCCGATCGCAGAACACATTATTAATTTGCTAAAAAGGCATCAGATCACGGAAATTATTGCAACGCTGCACTACCTTCCCGATGTCATGCGGGAATATTTTACTGACGGGGCAGAGTTTGGCGTTCAAATGACTTACGCTGTGGAGGAAGACCAACCGCTGGGTACGGCTGGTTGCGTCAAAAATATTGCTGAACTGCTCGATCGCACTTTTCTGGTCATAAGCGGCGACAGCATTACAGACTTCGACTTAACGGCAGCGATCGAATTTCACCGCAGTCAGCAATCCAAAGCCACGTTAATTTTAACTCGCGTTCCCAATCCGATGGAATTCGGGGTCGTGATTACCGAGGAAAATTACCGCATCAGCCGTTTTCTGGAAAAGCCTTCTAGCAGCGAAATTTTCTCCGATACTGTCAATACCGGCACCTACATTTTAGAACCAGAGGTCTTGGATTACCTGCCCTTAAATCAGGAGTGCGACTTCTCGAAAGACTTGTTTCCCCTGCTGCTGGAAAAAAACCAGGCGATGTACGGCTACATCGCCGAAGGTTACTGGTGCGATGTCGGCCAGCTTGATGTTTACCGGGAAGCTCAGTACGACGCGCTGCGGGGAAAGGTCAAACTGAATTTGACCTACTATAACCAAGTTCGATCGGGACTTTGGGTAGGTCAGAATACTTTTATTGACGATAGCGCGATCATCGAAGTACCGGCGATGATCGGCAACAATTGCCGAATTGGAGCCCGAGTTAAAATCGATGCCGGTACAGTGATCGGAGATAACGTGACTGTCGGGGCGGACGCTAATCTCAAACGTCCTATCGTGTGGAACGGAGCAATTGTCGGTGAAGACGCTCATCTTAGGGCCTGCGTGATTTGCCGGAGCACCCGCGTAGACAGGCGCGCTCACGTCCTCGAAGGTGCTGTCGTCGGTTCAATGTCCATTGTGGGAGAAGAAGCGCAAGTGGGGCCAAGCGTGCGCGTCTGGCCGAGCAAAAATATTGAATCCGGTGCTCTGTTAAATCAAAATTTAATTTGGGGAGAACAAGCTAAGCGGAATTTGTTCGGTCAGCGGGGCGTTCAAGGACTGGCAAATGTGGATATTACCCCGGAATTTGCAGTGAAATTGGGCGCGGCTTATGGCTCGACTCTGAAACCTGGGACTTCGGTATCGGTTTCTCGCGACCAGCGGAGCATTTCGCGGATGGTTTCGAGGTCTTTGATTGCGGGTTTGATGTCGGTGGGAATTAATGTGCTCAATTTGGAATCGACGGCAATTCCGATCGCGCGCACGGTTTCCTCTACGCTGTCGATTGCTGGCGGCATTCACGTTCGCATTTCGCCCGATCGCTCCGACCACATTTTAATTGAATTCTTCGATATCAAAGGCATCAATATTACTAAAGGAGCTGAGAAAAAAATCGAGGGGGCTTATTTTAAGGAAGATTTGCGTCGAGCTCTAATTCCCGAAATTGGAGAGATGACGTACTTTAACCAAGCTCTCGAAGTTTACAACCGCATTTTTGAGCGGCAGATGAATGTTGAGGCAATACGCTACAGCAATTCTAAGGTGGTAATCGATTACGTTTACGCAGTTTCTGGAGCAATTTTACCCCAAATGCTTGCCAAGTTCGGCTGCGATGCGGTGGTCCTCAATGCTAGTCTCAAGCAGACTTCTCTAAGCAACGGGGAACGGGAATATTTGCTTGACCAACTCGGCCGGGTGGTGAAAGCACTCAGCGCTAATTTTGGAGTGCAGGTATCGGCTAACGGCGAACAGCTCATTTTGGTAGATGAGTCTGGGATAGCGATTCGCGGGGAAATGCTGACGGCGTTGATGGTAAATTTGATGCTGACTTCTCATCCCAAAGGTACAGTAGTAGTGCCGGTGAATGCGTCTTCTGCAGTGGAGGCGATCGCCCGACGCTATCAAAGCAAGGTAATCCGCACAAAGGCGAACCCAACTGCTTTGATGGAAGCCGCTAACAGAAACCCGAATGTGGTGTTGGGCGGCAGCGGCCTTATGGGTTTTATTTTCCCGCAGTTGCATCCCGGATTTGACGGAATGTTCTGCATTGCTAAAGTGATAGAAATGATGACGATTCAGGAGCGATCGCTCGGACAGATCAAGGCGGAACTTCCCCGCATCACCCACCGCAGTTACAGCGTCCGCTGTCCTTGGACTATCAAGGGTTCGCTGATGCGACATTTAGTAGAAACTCATTCGCCCGATCGTTTAGAATTATTAGATGGAGTGAAGATTTTTAACTACAGCGACGACAATTGGGTATTAGTTTTACCCGATGCTAGTGAACCGACCGTTCATATCTTCGCCAACAGTGAGGATCGAGATTGGGTATCTGAAACGTTGAAGGAGTACCGCGCCCTCGTTCACGATTTTGTCAGTCAAGCCGAGGCGGCGGTTCTCCAAGATAAATTTGGTAACGTGTAATCCGTAATCGGGCATTGGCCAAACAGGGCATTGGGCATTGGCAATGGGGAATTGGTAATGCAAAAGTAAAAAAATAAAATGCGTTATTTTAAGTTTTACCTTTTTACTTGAAAGTTCATGCCCAATTCCCAATCCCGAATTCCCTGTTTGGCCAATTCCCAATTCCCGATGCCCAATTCCCGATGCCCTGTTTGGCCAATTCCCAATTCCCAATTCCCAATTACGCACAGATAACAGATGAATAGCTGCATTTTGATGGCGGAAATAATTCAACAACCGCAACTCCGTTATACTCCTGACAATCAACTTCAAATCGCTGAGATGTTGGTACAGTTTCCCGGCCCAAAACCCGAAGATCCGCCCGAACATTTGAAAGTGATAGGATGGGGAAATTTTGCTCAAGAAATTCACGAGAAATATCACGAGGGCGATCGCGTGATTATTGAGGGACGGCTGAGCATGAATACGATCGAAAGAGATGGTATTAAAGAAAAGCGCGCTGAACTGACAGCTCAAAGGATTTACAGTGTCGGCGCCGATGCAATGAGTTCGGCTCCCCCAACTAGAAGTGCCCCCGAACCCGCTCAAATTCGCGACACCGCCCCGGCTAATGTGCCGAGCAATGTAGTGCCTTTAGGATCGCGGAACCGCAGCTCTAACAGCGCTCCAGGCGGCGCTAACCGCACGTCTAGTTCGGATTGGAACTCGCATCAATCTTCAAATTCTGAGTCCGATCGCCCGTCGGGATCTTCTAACGAGCCGGAAAATCCCGATTACGATCCGATTCCGTTTTAAAAAGTAGAGTGCGTCACTTTACAACTGAACTGTTCGATCGAAAGTGACGCACCTTAATTTAAGAGCGATCGCACTTTAGGAAAAAAAGGCGATCCTCTTCGAGGGCTGCGCTAACAAATTTGGCCCAACTACGAGCTAAATTGCAAATTTTACAGCTCGATCGTCACAATTTTTTTCTTGCTTTTTTCGTCGCGCAGCACGACTGTATTGTAGGGTGATGTATCCGTCCCCAGCGGAATTGGCAGCTTAAAGCTGCTGCTCTTATGCTTAAGTTCGCCTAAATCAATGCTTTTCGTTATATTGCCATCTGTTGCCAGATAAGCGGTAAGTTCGCCTTTATAATCTTCAATCAAAAAGTCTCTGAAGAAAAGGACTTCCCCACCCTCGGTATCATCGATAGCAAGGATGACCGTACCCCTAAACGTTGCGCCTTTTTGTTCTTCATCAACCGTCGCCATTTTAATTTCCGAGGGGTCTTGACCGGACATATCTGCCATAAATTTTTTCTCCTAAGCGCAATTATTAACAAGAATCTTACCTCACCCTAGGGGCGAGCGCAAAACTCTTAGGACGTATTTCTGCATCGGTCTTGCTTATCTCTAAGGTCAGAGAAGCCCGCGATCGCGCATGAGATAACCAATTCTCTCAATTCTTGATTCAGTAAGTACAGACCGTTAAAATTATCTCTATAATATCCCCAAGTCTCGCAAACACCGCCGCGTTAATTCGATTCAATATTTAGCATATTTAGTCTGAAGTTTTTAAGTGATTGGGTGGAGAATTAAGCCAAATGTTTTTGATAATTTAAGAGCGATCGCACTTGGCTTAATAAAGGGCGATCGCCCTTAAAGATTATTCTTTCCAGTAACGGGTTAAAATCCGCATTACTTCACCTGCGATCGGGGGACGCACCCTACACATTCGAGCGCACAATTTCCACTGCAAAAACGCGAGCAAACTCAGCGACAAGGATCGATCGCACTCGATCGACCTCAATTCCTGGGATAAACTGTTCTAAACTCCCAACGGGTCGATCGGGAATCCCGCAAGGTACAATTTGCCCAAAACCTGCGAGATCCGGACAAACATTTAAAGCAAAACCGTGCATCGTAATCCAGCGGCTGACTTTAATGCCGATCGCACCTACCTTGCACCCATCCACCCAAACCCCAGTCATACCGGGAACCCGCGAACCCTTCAACCCCAAAACTTCCACCCCCCCCAGCAGCACTTCCTCCAACTGTCGCAAATACCAGTGCAAATCAGGCTGGTGGCGCCGCAAATTTAAAATCGGATACCCCACCAATTGGCCCGGACAATGGTAAGTCACCTCACCACCCCGTTCAACTCGGTGCAATTCCGGCTGAGTTTCGCTGTCAAATTTCAGAAATTCCAACTTCGCGCCCTGTCCCAAAGTATACACCGGCGGATGTTCCACCAAAATCAGCACATCTGGCAAATCTGGGTTTTCCCGGCGCTCTTGCACGAGTTTTTGCTGGATTTCCCAAGCTTGGGAGTAGGGCACTTGTCCCCAATCGAAGAGCAAGCAGGGTTGTGCATTTAACTGTTGAGGGATGAGAGGAGAAATCATGAAAAAAATCAAGAGTGTATTTACGGAATATTGGCGCAGCTTAAATCAAGAATTGTCAACATATAATAAAAGATTTGGAAGATAAGTGTTTTCCAGAATACATAGTGCTACTGTATAAAATATACCCAAGTAAAAGAAGGGAGGGAGCTCTATGAAGCTTGTTATCCAGGGTAAAAATATAGAAATCACCGATGCGATTCGCGAGTACGTCAATCAAAAGGTTGAAAAGGCAGTTAGCCATTTTCAAACTTTGACTACAGAAGTGGACATACATCTATCGGTGGCTCGTAACCCCAGGATCAATCCTAAGCAGACTGCTGAGGTGACAATTTATGCTAACGGCAGCGTGATTCGGGCTGAGGAAAGCACGGAAAGCCTGTATGCCAGCATCGATTTGGTTGCCGACAAGATAGCTCGTCAACTGCGGAAATTCAAGGAAAAACGCCACGACAACAAGACCCACAGTAGTGTTAAAACGGTTACGGCAGTTGAAGAACATCCTGTAGTAGCGGATCTGATTGGCGATCGAACTCCCGAACTTCCTGCTGAGGTGGTACGGACTAAGTATTTTGCCATGCCTCCAATGACTGTGCAAGAAGCTTTGGAACAATTGCAGATTATCGATCACGATTTCTATATGTTCCGTAATGCGGAAACAGGCGAAATTAATGTGCTCTACGAACGGAAGAGTCACAGCGGCTATGGAGTTATCCAACCCCGCCACAGCAACGGTAACGGTAATAGCAAAAATGGCAAAAATGCCGAAAGCGCTACATCTGAAAAATCGAGTGTTGCGAAAAGCTAGATAATTGCTGACTGCTAATTGTTAATGGCTGCAAGCCGTTAGCAAAAAAGGACTAAAGTCCTTACTACGAACCACGAGTTTTTAGTAAGGACTTTAGTCCTTTCTTGTTTTTTTTAGATAATGATTCGTAGTCAGGACGTTGCTGATATTGCCTATAGAAAATGGATGAAAAATTATGCTATTGGAGTTAAGACAATTGAAGATTCAGCCGGGTCAGCAATTACTGGTTGAGGATGTGAACTGGCAACAATTTGAAAGTATTTTGGCGGAATTAGGAGAACGTCGTGCTTCCCGACTTTCTTATAGTAACGGACGGTTAGAAATTATGGTTCCTCTGCCCGAACATGAAAAAGCCAAGGAAATTATTGGCGACATGGTAAAAACTTTTTTGGAAACACGACAAATAGCATTTGAGTCGTTGGGTTCGACAACGTTGAAAAATGAACGCATGAGTCAGGCTGTCGAACCGGATACCTGTTTTTACATTCAAAATCAAGCAGCGGTTATAGTTATTTCAAATAAAAATGAGACACTAAGTGGCGCAATAAGCGCGAATAATCTCATCAAGAGATGTGGCAGAATGCGAATACATTATAGCTCTCTTTAATGCACTAAAATCATGCTCAATATCATTTAAGTCAGGAGAGTATTTTGGTAAAAAAAGTATCTGATGGCCTGCTTCCTCCACCAGGAGTCTAATTGCTGTCTTACGATGAATCGGTGCATTATCCATGATTAATATTGATGGTATTGTTAAAGATGGCAATAAATATAAAGCTAACCACCCTTCAAAACTTTCTGCATTAAAGCGGACTGTAAAGACCATAGGTGCAATCAAGTCCTTGTTTCCTTTTCTTCTTCCTGCTACTAAGTTTTCTCTTTTTCCGCGTTTTCCTTGTCTATCCCCATACACTTTTTTCCCTTTTTTTGACCACGCATAAACACAAGCATGAAACTCTTCAAACCCTGACTCATCAATAAATACAAGGCTTTTACTCCCCTGAATCTTAATTAAATTTCGAGCGTGTTTGGTAGTATTGTATTCTTTCTTCTCTATTCCTTTCTCTATAACGAAATTCTTTTTTTTTCTCGTAATTTTCATTTTCTTTAAGGCATAGCATATGGCACTCGCTCTCACCCCGAATTTCCTTGCTCTTTCTATTAATCTTGCTTCGGGATTTTCTTCTACATCTTTTCTGAGCGCTTCGGAGTCTATCTTTCGCTCACGGTGTTCTACCTTAGTGGCTCGAAGGTCTTCCCTCCCTAGCCATCTGTATATTGTTGCTCTTCCTACTTTAAACAGGGCGGCGGCCTTAGTTATACCCCCTCCATTTTCCACATAATCCACTACTCTTTTTCTTAAATCTAGACTGTATGCCATTTTTCCGCTCCGAGTTAACAATTTTTCTTGATTTTACATCATCTTGCATTTGTCTCAGATTTATTTGAAATGACTATATCGGTAAAAATCGCCTCGATATGAGTGTTGATCCGCCCCCAGACTTAGCTATAGAAATTGATCTCACCTCTCGCACGCAGTTGGATAATTATCAAATTCTACGAGTGCCGGAACTTTGGCGATACGCACGGCGAGGGCTACAAATCAACGTCTTGCAAGCCGAACAATATATTGAGTCTGATGTGAGTCCCACTTTCCCCAATATCCCGATTATCGAACTGGTGAATCAGTACACTCAGCAGAGTCAAGTTGCTGGCAGAACCCGCGCTATTCAAGCTTTTAAAATTTTGGTAGGGGAAAATCTCTAGTCTCATAACTTTCTTCCTCACTAAAAACCGTTAGTTCGCAGTCAGGAATTTAGTGTTTTCTTGTTTTTGAGACAAGGAGGACTTTCGTCCTCACTACCAACAATATATTTAAGCAAATCCCTCTAACTTTTGATGGTTTCTAAAGTTTTGAGTGCTTCTGCAACGTGTGCTTTGAAGTCTAACATCGAGTCAAAAATATGCTTGACAACGCCTTCTTTGTCAATGACATAAGTTACTCTACCGGGCATAATCCACAGGGTAGCTGGAACGCCGTACAATTGCCGAACTTTATTCCCCGTATCACTCAACAAAGTAAAAGGTAACTGATATTTGGCAGAAAAATTCTGGTGAGACTGCTGCGAATCTTCGCTAATTCCTATGACTTCTGCACCTGCGTCTTTGAAGACTTCGTAGCTATCTCGAAAGGCGCAAGCTTGGGTTGTGCATCCGGGTGTGTCGTCTTTGGGGTAAAAGTAAACTATGACGTTTTTTTTACCTTTAAAATCTTTGAGGCTGACTGATGTGCCAGTTTGAGAGGGTAAGGTAAAATCGGGTGCGGTGTCTCCTACTTTGACTGTCATGTTTTTTAACTGAGTAGCTCTGTTTGGGTGAAATTTTAACTTTTGTTATTGTACTGTCTTTTGTGACGAATAGTTGGCAGTTGCGATCGCCCGGTTCGGTATCATCCCATGCTTGCTTTCTCGCACTTAAACAAAAAACCCTTTTGACAACATCGGGATGCTGCAGGCGATTCGCAGTTAGGTGGATTAATTGGAGAAGCTTTTGTGAACCGCAGATGCACGGGGATTAACGCAGATTGTTATTGAAAATTGGAGGGGCGGGGCTAAATCGTTAACACAAAGTTAATTGTTATCGGCCTTTAGTTAAATTTTTTAATTCCCGCCAGATTGGAGGAATTTGGCCGGAGTGTGTGCGTGGCTGAGTGAGGATTCCTTGAGTGGGACTGAACAGCAATGATAGCACAAAGAATCCCGATGCAACTAAAACTATTGCGGGGCCAGAGGGTAAGTTATAGAAGTAGCTGAGATACATTCCGCTAATGCTGGAAATAACTCCGATTATTGCGCCTAAAATCATTACTTGGTGCAGGCGAGTTACTAGGAGATATGCGGTACTTGCAGGTGTAATTAAGAGGGACAAAACAAGCACTACGCCAACGGCTTTGAGGCTGGCAACTATTGTGAGGGCGATGAGTACCATCAGTCCAAAGTTGAGCAGGTTTACTGGCAAACCGGTGGCTTGCGCTCCTAATGGATCGAATGTGTAAAATAGCAGTTCTTTGTAAAAGACTACTACAACTAATAAGACTACGGCGACAATGACGGCTGTGTCGATCGCATCTTCGACAGTGACGCCCAGGATGTTGCCGAAAAGAAAGTGATTGAGGTCGATTTTGTTGTCTTTTTGGACGATCGTAATTAAGGTGATGCCGAGGGCGAAGAAGGCTGAAAATACGATGCCCATTGCCGCGTCTTCTTTGATTGTCGATCGAGTTTTGATCCAAGCTATGATTACTGTACTCAAAACTCCGGCAATGAACGCGCCGATAAAGATGTTTGCTCCCAGGATAAATGCGATCGCCAATCCGGGCAAAACCGAGTGGCTGATGGCGTCTCCGAGCAAGGCCAGCCGCTGTACCATTAGGTAGCTGCCGACGATCGCGCAGACGATGCCGACGAGAATGGCAATTATGAGCGATCGCTGCATGAATCCGTACTGCAACGGCTCAATTAAGGTTTGTATCATAAAATTATAAAATCACAGTTAACTAATGACTAACAACCAAAGCAACCGGGTTTAATGGGATATCGATCGTTGCCAAACCCAATATTACCCAAGAAACTGGCTTCAAAACCGTAACTCGTAGATTAATGACTGTTACCTAATTAAGCGGCTTGTCCGGCAAAAAACATTACTTGTCCGCCGTAGGCGCGGTAAAGATTTTCTTGGGTTAACACTTCTTGGCGGGAACCAGCGGCAATCAATTCTGTATTTAGCAAAATTAAATCGTCAAAATTGGTGATTGATTCGCCTAAGTCGTGGTTGACTACTAAGACTATTTTTCCGGCATTTGCTAGCTGGTGAAAAATGTCAAAAATGATATTTTGAGTTTTTTGGTCAACGCCGACAAACGGCTCGTCAAAGCAGAAAATAGCGGCTTCTTGGGCTAATGCTCTCGCTAGAAATACTCGCTGTTGCTGTCCGCCGGAAAGTTGTCCGATCGGTCTGTCTTTGTAAGCACTCATGCCTACTCTTTCTAAGGCATCGGCAGCGGTGTGGCGACTAGCTGCCGAAAAGCGGCGAAACCATCCGGCTTTTCTGACTCTTCCCATCATCACGACATCCCAAACGGTGGCGGGATAGTTCCAGTCAATTTGCGATCGCTGGGGTACGTAGGCTACTGTTTCGAGTCGATCGGCGATCGCTTCTCCGCCCCAGGTAACAGTGCCGCGAGTTGCGGGAATTAAGCCCAACATTGCTTTGATCAGCGTGCTTTTGCCGGCACCGTTGGGCCCAATAATACCCGTCAGCCTTCCCGGTTTGACGGAAAGACTGATATCTTTGAGTGCCTCTACCGTGCGGTAGTTTACTGCTAAGTGCTTAACAGTGATAATTTCAGTGTCGGTAGCGCTGTCTTTGAGGTGGCAAACCATTTTAGACCAAGGATTCTCGTTGGGGAAGGCGGCGGTATTCATTGCGGTGACTCTATCTCCTTTTTATTAAGTTTACTGTAAAAATGAAAAGAATATGAAATCATCGGTAAATAGGAATAATCGGGAACGCACCAGAGGTAGATAATGCGACAGTCCAAGCTGGAAACCCCTCAAACCATAGGTTTTGTGGCGAAAATCTCAAGTAGATTAAAACTTATATCTTCCACCATGCTCAACGATCGCGATCTGGGCGGGCTATTCGCCCATCCCACCAGAATATGGAATCATAGTGAAACAGGAATCTTGCCTGTGGTGGAGAAGAGTGCAAAATGTGAGTTAAAACCAACGACAATTGTGAAGCAATCCTATCAAGGGGAGTTTAGCGATGAGTCGGGGATTGAAACCGCCCGCCCTGGATTGAACAAATCCAAGGTATTTTGGATTAAAAGTATTGCCTGCGGCATTTTGACTGTGGGTTTATTTAGTTGCGCTCAAACTCAGGGCGATCGCCTCTCTCCAGAGGCAGATGCTAAACCCAAGGTAGTTGCTACCAGCACAATTATTGAGGATTTGACAGATCGAGTAGCGGGTGGCGAAGTTCAGCTAACAGGAATTTTGCAGCCGGGAACCGATCCTCACGTTTACGAACCGGTGCCAAAAGATTCTCAAGCTTTAGAACAAGCTAACTTAATTTTGTATAACGGTTACAATTTGGAACCGGGATTAATTAGAATGATGAATGCCGCCGGAATTAAGGCGCGGAAATTAGCAGTGGGGGAAGTTGTCAAGCCTTTGCTACTGAATAAAGAAGGCAATACAGTACCCGATCCGCACGTTTGGGGAAATGTGGAAAATGTAGTTCAAATGGTGGAAGCAATTCGGGATGCGCTAATCGAACTGTCGCCGGAAGATCGGGAGAAGTTTACGCAGAATGCTGTGAAACTTACTGAAGAGTTAAAACGTTTGGATAGTTGGATCGAACAAGAGATTAAAACTATCCCTGAAAATAAGCGCGAATTAGTAACAACTCACGATGCTTTTCAATATTACAGCCGCGCCTACGGATTGGGAAGTGCGGGAAGTTTGATCGGGATTAGTACGGAGGAACAGCCGAGCGCTCAAACGGTGCAAAAGTTAGTAGAATCGGTGAAAGCTGCGGGAGTTCCTGCTATTTTTGCCGAGACTACAATTAACCCGCAACTGATTAGAACAGTGGCGGAGGAAGCGGGGGTGAAATTGGCGGCGCAGCAACTTTATTCGGATTCGATCGGGGCGGCCGGAAGCGAGGGCGATTCTTATGTGAAAATGATGTCGGCTAATACTCGCGCCATCGTCGAAGCTTTGGGGGGGGAATACACGCCGTTTGAAAGTAGCAAGTAGCAAGTAGGGTGCGTCGGAAGAGTTTTATTTGCTCTGCGGGGAGACAGCTAGCTGACGCAGCCTACAAGTTTCAGTAGGCTTGCATTGCATAAGTCTTTGATTGATACATAAACCGCAGATGCAAGGGAGATAAACACAGATTAACGCAGATTATTGAAGGAATTGAAAGCTTGGGAATGCAAGGGGTCTAGTTTACCTGCTTCGACAAAATTAAATTTAGCACGTTCAATTCGTTGGAACTTAAAAGATATTTATCTGTAAAAATCTTTTCTCGGCTTTGTTCTAAACTGTAGCTTCTAAACACGATAAACGGGAATTCGTGATACTTGTGCCCGATCGGCATTACACTATCTACAGGGTAGAGCGATCGCACATAAGCCGACAAAATATCCCGAAACCTCCTGTCTTCCGGTTCATCCAGCTTACTGTCAGCAAAATACTCCTGCATTTCCTCCCCGCTGACAAAAGCAAACAGCGGTATGGCATAATAGCGATCGAACTGCTGACTTTGCTCTTCAAAATACTGAGTTTTCTCCACATCGCTGTTGAGAAATTGCAATAACTCGATCGCACCTCCTCTTATAGCCGATATTACATTCTCCGGGGACAAATCGCTATCCCTAATTAGACGCATTTTTTTCAGCAACTTCTTTTCTAGACATTCCTTGATTTCCCGATGCAGCGACATCTGGTATGTTTCTACCAAAGTGCGATCGGCTAGAGGTACGATCAACAAACTACCGCAAACATGACCGAGTTCTAAATTATCATAGCTCAACAAACCATCAAGAGGGTTGCACTTTTCCAAAAATTTACGATTAAAATCGTCCCGCATTTCCAGGTAAGAATCGCCCCTTTGACGGGACTTGTCATCATTTGTCAAAACAAACTCCCCACGACCCAAAAGCTGTTCCAGGCTCATATAAACCTCCTTAAACAACATATTTCCTCGCTGGCTTTCGCTCTTTAACGTCTTAATTAGAGAAGCCATTTTGCTACCAAACGTATCCCCCACTGCGGAAACCGACTTTCCGCCAATCGGAATCATCAAAAACTTTTCCCTACCTAAATAACCGTATCCTGAAATTCGCGTCATCACCGCAGTCTTCAGAATTAGCAGTAAATTCAACAAACTCAACTTGCTTTCTTGTAAAGAAAGTTCCGCATCATCAGCGTAATAAACTGCGGTATCAGATAGGTAAAAAACTAATTCTTTGTCTTCACCATCCAGGGTTTTACCGTTGTCATATTCTCCGCATCCCCGATAAATCACCTGTATGACTTCCATCAAATTTTTCTCAATTTGGAAGCGGGGAATATCCACTAAAATATGCTTAGTTTTCGGGAAAGAAAGTCCACGACTTCCCGATGCAGTCATAAAGATTACTTTAGCTGTATTTTTGTATTCCTGTATTTTTTCTTTCTCGTCTTCCGAGATATTCGCGTGAATTTCCAGATAATCCGTAAAAGGCTCAAACTTTTCGCGACTATCTTTAATCTTTTTAATTAATTCGGCCAATCTTTGCTTATTTTGAATATATACTATAATTTGTTCGACACCGGGGATGGCTAATCGCTGATTGATATCCTCAATTATTTCAGATTGTACCCGCTTTACTAAATTACTATTCTGTTTTAAAGGCGCATTTTCACTGTATTTAACAGTTTCGACAAATACCTTATAAGTTATCTCTAAACTGCGCGCTGGGTAGGAATTCGCATTAATCACCTTTGCAGCTAGATTGTTAAATTTAAAAGGAATAACTTGTAAAGGTTGAATTTCTTCCGAATCTTTCGCTAACTTTTTAAAATAGATTTTGTCCGGTTCCGGTGACGTGTTATCAAGATGTTGTTTAATCACATCGCAGTCCACAATCGAAGCATCTGCGACAATAATTTTAGTATTAAAGCCGTGTTCTCGCTTGTGCAACTCATGTTTTTTGACAATCTTGGCAATTCCGGCTAAAAACTCAACGCCACCATCATCTCCCGTAATTTCATCTATCATAATGAAAATATGTTTGATGCGACTGGATATTTCTTGCATCTTAGCGGGAATGACCCGTTTGTCCCGTTTATTGTAAGTATCTTGAAATATTTTTTCTAAATGCTCTAGGGTATTTTGTCGGTTTTCTTTCATCTTCACCGATTGAATAGAAACGGTAGCTACGATATTACTAGATACCTGACCATTGATCAGCGCGTATATACCTTCGCAAATGCTCTTGAGCTCTCCATTTCCTTTGGGATTAACGGGTTTGATTACTGTTTCTCCCTTTTTTTCAAGTTCTGATTGATGATATTCCGTCCTCCGAATTTCTGAATCATCCTTGAGGAAGCGAACAGTTTTTTTTGTCAAATCTTCGCGATATTTATTCGATGCGTACTTAACGGTACAGTGTCCTGAATTGCTTTTGATGATATCGGCGTTAGTGTTGATACAAAATAATCGATCGTTGCACAGCAAACCCGTATTTTTATCTTGGAATTTTTCGATAATATCCAAGTTTACTTGCTTGCGGGGACTGGCGTACAGGAATAAGAAACCGTCGTCGATATGGGTGTGGAGGAAATTGGCGATCGCAGTTGTTTTCCCAATCCCTGGATTCCCCGTCAAAAAGATATAAGTTTCATCAGATTGCAGTGCTTTGACAATCAATTCAGCGTGAGCATTTCGCAGGTCTAATCCGCGAGAAATTTGCAAGTCATCTGCCAGTTTATCTGATATAATATCTATTGAATTAACAAAATCGTCTATCCGTTCTGTATGAGGTACAGGTTCAGTGACATTTTTTCCAATTCCTAACAGAGAATCAACAAACTTTCTGCCTTCTTTAAAACTGCGAGCTGCGTTGAGTTGAATAACATTTAAAACTTCGGTGCGAGCCTCGCTAATCTCTTTACCTTTCGCTTCATTCTGGTAAATTTGGGCACAAGTTGCTAACAACTTGATTTTGTCCTTGCGTAGGGAAATAGCGCTAATATTGCGATCGCCATAACCCACCACATTAAACAAAACCTCAGCCTCACTCGAAATTATACCTGTTTGTTGCAAAAATCCATAGAAGCTGTGAGCGTAGCTACCCGCCTGAATCAACTTAGCGCTTTCCTTATCCTTATACTTAAAAGCTGTAAAATAGCGTTTTAAATCCTCCGAGAAATCAACACCTAAAGTGCTGGTATCCATCCGCAGATTAGAAAACACACTTTTCGATCGCAAATAGCTAATTTCTCTCATCAAATATTTTCGTATAACCTCTATTTCATTGATATCCTCCGGTTTTGGAGCTAGCGTCGGAGAAAACACAGACAAATCAACGCAGAGAATTCTAAAATCATTTCCATACTGTAACAGCATCAGCGTATCAGCCTGCAAAAACTCCCCCTTTTTCGAGTAGCGGCGGATGTACGAGTTAATCTCATCATCTGATAAACTAAGTTGGGCAGTTTTTAACTGAGACAATAGCTCTTTAAACACTTCTTTATCACCCTTGTTATAGGTTCTGATACTGTTAGCATCACTAAAACTGCACTGACAATACACAATTTTCAACCGCTGCAAATTCCAGCCAGTAGAGTTGACGTACTCCCGAAAAAAATTCAACCCACCCAAAAAGCCTTTTTGGACAAAGAACAAACTCCATTTTTCAACTATTTCAGCATCTAAACTAGCCAGCAGATTGGCTTCCCTGACGATTTCCGCCGTCATCTTTGGCAATTGGAGCCTCTGCAAATCCAGACGATAGGAATCACCAAAATTGTGAGCTAAATTTTCCCGCTGAATATATGCGAGAATCCCGATATTGAAGCCTACCTCAAATAGCCGTCCCAAATCTTCACCAATCATTATTTTGTACCTCACCGACATTTAATACTTCTCTTACCTTATTCAAAAATGCCAGCGAGTTAAACTCAGCATTCCCGCCCGGATGACTAAACACAGATAAAGCACCAACGGATTCATCACCGATAATCTGCTCGTAGGGGTCAAGTTTAAAACTCAGGTCTTTTTTGCGAGCTTCATAACGATAAAAGTGAAAGATTGTTAAATAATGTAGCAAAGTGTCTTTAATTGCACCGTCGTAAATCAACCCTTGGTGAAGGTCTTGATCGTCCAGAATTCCGTCGTATATATGCAACAGGGTCGAGTAGGAGATCACACCGTTATAAAAGTTTTTCTCCTCCTTTACCTTAAGTCCGTTAAACAAGTTAAAAAACATCACAGCTTGTTGACTGGTATCTGCAAACAAGCTCGAAAGCTCCATAGCATCCTGAATGTAAAAAGGTTTTCCCTTATCGCCTAGGAAACTGCGGACATAGTATTTATCAAAAAACATCGGATAAATTTTGATATCTCGTCGCTCTCCCTTCAAAGTTCGGAGCAATTTTTTTGACATAAAAGACAATTCCTCGTCTTCCTCAGTCTTGGTAATATGCAGCGTACTCATGTAAGGTGCTTGCGAAATATATGCGAAATTTCGATATCCTTGCTGATAAAGCTGACTCATTGCATCTTCAAGGATTAACGGCTCCGTATAAAGGCGGCTGACACTGTAATTCTCAGAAAAAGTTTTCAGCACCTTGACTTGAATTGCATCATCTTCGAGGCGATTAATGCCGATAGCTTCTCCGATTAAACTAGCTGTTCTTTGGAAGCGGTTTTTATTACTTTTTTTAGCATCACTGTCGCGACTGGAAACAACAATAATTGCTAAATTATCCAATTCTGGAGATAACTTCACATTACTAAATTTAAACTTTTTCGGCAGAATTGAATACATTGAACTCAAACCGTTATGAACTTTGTAACTATTTGGATCTTCTTTAATACGAAATCCCTGAGAAGTTGAGCGTTGTTTTTCACTCAAAATGTGAGATAATGTTTTGGAAAGGTTAGCCATAAATTTTTCAGACGGCGAAGGGTGTTTTTCGTCACCTTCATGCAGCCTCACCATCGGAATAAATAAGTTTTTTGTAGTATTTTCGAGTAAAACTCTCAGGCAGATATAAGACAGCAGCAACATCGTAAATTTATACACAAAAGCCGCCGCAGGTGGTAAACCTTTATCCCCGGTGTCTAGTCGTCTGTCGTCATAAGGAAACAAAACTAATTTTGTTAAAAAATGCTGGCTGTAGATTTTTCTAGAACGATCGGCTTTAGGTGCGGAAAGCATCGGTAAAATATCGACACCTTTGATATTGTATTCCATGCTGAAATTTTGGCGTTCATCAGTAGGAAAATAGCGGACATCTTCGATAGTAATATTTATCGGTAGCTGACAGATTGCTGTTTCATCAACACTAGGCTGTTCGACGACAATATAATGGAGTGTCTGCTTGTAATTTAGATGCAGAACTTCATTAAAAAAATTACCATTATCCAAAATATTGTCAATGTCTTCTACCAGACCTATTTTAAGGTTTACGTGTCGCGTTTCTGCGCGGCTTGGCAAAATTGTCTGGCGTTCCAGAAACCCTTTCAGCATTCTTTTAAGATGGTTAATTTTATGTTTAACATTAACCTCCTTAAACCGGGTGACAAAATTTCGGAAAAGTCTTTTTTTTATTTCCTCATTATCCCGACTTAATACATCTCTCATTAGTTGATCAAAAGCCGGAATAGGATTAAATTCAAGTTCCAATTCTGGGTTGTAATTTTTCGAGTCTGGACTGTGTGGAGAGCCAAATACACAGTGATACAAAAATGCTATTTTTAACACTTTGCGGACGAAGGTTTCGGTATTAGCATCTTCGGTAAGTTCTGCTTTGTGTTCTTCACTATCTGGATTTAGCAGATTCAGATGATATTCAAATACGTCCTTTCCACCGCGGGCTTGAACTGGGTTGTCCAATTTTAGTTTGAGACCAAAGATAAATTTACGTTCGTTCCGATGATTGTCCGTGCTTTCTCCCAAGTAACCTTCTACAAGGGGAATAATTGGCAGTGCATCTAAAAATTCCGCTCGCCCAAAAATCTCTCTGTAATTAACTCGAACACCAGCATAATTGGCAGCGTAATCGCCATCTGATTTATTATTGTCGTTGATGTAATTTTCTATCAATCTGAGACGACGAATCAAATCTTTTAAATAGATGATTCCTACAGTATCTGTGCTGCTAGCGCTGATGTGTTCCAGCAGATACTCCAAATAAGTAATCTTAGCTTCTTTGTTGATTTTTCCTAGGGTTTCTTTGTCTACCAGTCGGATCAATTTATGAAAATCAGAGTATTCATTATTAACCATCTCATCAAGACGATGGTTAAGTTCTTGCCTATCGTCGCTATTCTCGGCATTTTCCCTAATGTAGTTTTCTAAGCCCTCCTTTAGCTGTTGTTGAAAAATATCGGTATTTCGCACAGTAATAGTCAATTTATGCAGTTTTAAAATCCCAGGACTCCCAGAAACCCTGCGTTCCAAAGTTAGCTTTTCTTTTTCTAAAGAAGTGTGGCGAGTACCAAAATCGTATTTGAGACCTAACTTTTTGCCGTCTCCCTGAAAAGAGGATGAATCTAAAGGAGTGATTAAGCTAGCGACAAACTTTTCAATTGAAGTATTTTGTGGGAGCAATTTAGATGCTAAGTGCTGCCGCAAACACTCTTTAATCTGCCTGACTCGATCGCCAAAAAGCTCCTCAACTTCCGGCGGAAAATTAACAGTAGCAGCATCTGCTTGACGTTCAAAGGAACCCAAGGGTGTCCGCACTTCTAATTTTGCAACATCAGCAGCAATGGCATCAATATCGACGATCAGACGGCGGCGGTCATCTGATATATTAAACGGGTTTTTAGATTGCAAAACCTCTAAAATCTTGGCCAGCAAATCGCCATAGTCAACTGGAACTAAATCGCTGTCATCCAATCTTAAGATGTTCACCCTGTTAACCCCTTCAAAAAGCTTGAATCCACTCTTTCACGTCGTACTCAGTCCAAACCCCATTTACCCAATAAGGATCGGATTCCACCAATTGTCGCACCTGCGCCTCATCTTCAGCTTCGTAAATTGCAAAAACTTTTGTTAAATCTTTCGTTGGCCCGATCGTAATTAACACTCCCGATTCTTTTTGTTTGGCAAGTCCGGCTAAGTGCGCGTCTCGAAAGGGAGCGCGTTTTTCTAGAACGTCTCCGCAGTAACTTCCCCACATCACATACTTGGTCACGGTTTTGAACCTTGGATAAATTTGTTTTAAAATAATTGTACAATAATAGTAGCAGGATTTGACGACTTTTTTTAGGATAAAATTGATTAACCGCAGAGGGCGCAGAGGTCGCTGAGGAATAGAGGGGAAGAGAGAGGTTTGTTATAGAGAAGAAGGTTACTATGACTTTATTAGATATTCGGCTGCTGACTGTTTATGAATATGACCGAATGACGGAAATTGGTATTTTTGACGAAGATGAACGGGTGGAATTACTAGCAGGACAGATAGTAAAGAGGGCAGCAAAGGGAACAGCTCACGGTGCGGCGATTGCGCGCACGAAGGTATTACTGGATAACCGTTTAGCAGAACAGATTTTGGTGCGGCTTCAAGACCCGGTTCGGATGAATAATTACTCGCAACCTGAACCGGATATTTCTGTAGTTATACCAGATCCACTTTACTATGAAGACCACCATCCAATTCCTTCAGAAATTTATCTGATTATTGAAGTTGCGGATACTACGCTGAGAACGGATTGCGGGATTAAAGCGAAAATTTATGCTGAGTCGGGAATTACTGATTATTGGGTTTTGGATGTGAATAATCGGCAACTCCACGTTTTTAGAGAACCGAGTCAGGATGGTTATCAAAGTCGGGTGATTCTTGCGGATGGTGATAGTATTTCTCTTTTGCGGTTTCCTGATTGTTCTTTTTTTGTGCGGGAGATGTTGCGGCCTTTAAATTAATGCTTTTTTCAATGAATTTAGGACTCGCCTGGCCGCAGAAACCGGGTTTCTATGAATATATTGGTTTGTGGCGGGCAATCTTGGAAGAAACCCGGTTTCTCAGTCTTTGCGTGTAAGTCGAGAGAGGGCGGGCACTTTTAGCACCGCCCCTACGATTAGCTTCTGAGGCTGACTCCGAATTTCTCTACTAAAACATCGCGGACTTTTTGTTGGGCTGGTTCGACATCGGTTTCGCTTAATGTTCGATCGCCCGCGCGGTAAACTAACCGAAAAGCCAAACTCCGCTGTCCCGCCGGCACGTTGTCGCCCCGATATTCGTCGAACAGTTCCACGGAATCCAGCAAACTACCCGCCGCCTTTTTCATCGCACTCTGCATCTCAACAACCGGAACTTCAACTGGTGCGAAAAATGCAATGTCTCTGTCAGAAGCGGGGAAACTCGAATAACCCGCGAATTTGCGAGTTAAGTTGTTCGATCGCCCTAATTCACCCAACAGCACCGCTAAATCTAATTGAAACACGTAAACCTGCTCAGGCAAATCCTTTTCTTGCTGCAATTGCGGGTGCAACTGTCCGAAAACTCCTAAATGTTTCCCGTTTAACGATAACGCAGCGGTGCGGCCAGGATGCAAGCGCGTATTAGAGGAATCGCTTTGATATTCCACCGCCAAACCCAACCCCTGAAACGCGCTTTCCAAGATACCTTTTGCCTCAAACCAACTCAAAGGTCGATCGCGCCCTCCCTGCTGCCATTTCCACACAGTCGGATCGCCGCCAATAATCCCCGCAACTGCATCGGCTTCCTTCATTGCATCCCCATCTTTCCAAAAAATGCGGCCGACTTCAAAACCGTTTAGTGCGCCATTTCCCTGTTCCAAATTGTACTGGAAAGCATCAATCAAACCCGACAGCATTTCTGTCCGCAAAGCCGAATACTCCACAAACAGCGGATTCGCCAGCACCACCTGATTGTCTCCCTCAGTTTTCACCAAAGAATAGTGCATCAACTCCGTCAAACCTGCCGCCCGAAAAGCCGATCGCACATTCCGAATTGCGGCGTATTCCGGCGACAGATAACCAGGTTCCGTTTTGCTAGGCAAAGTATCGCAGAAATTGTCATAACCGTGGAGTCTGGCCACTTCTTCAATTAAGTCAATTTCTCTTTCTAAATCTCGGTAGCGGTAAGGAGGCACAGTCACATTCCAAACCCGTTCTTTTTCCGTCGAAATAACTTCGCATCCCAAGGCTGTGAGAATATTTGTCACCTCTTCCGGTTCCAGATATTTAGAACCGCCAGTTTCTCCTCTTTTCAACTGCCCCAAAACCAGATTTACTCGGTCTAAACGCAATTCGAGCGATCGGCTAAAACTCAAATCCTCGCCGGAACTCGCCGTTTTCTGCACCGTCGCAGTGCCTCCAGCCAACTCCAAAATTAGGGCGACAGCGCGGTTGCAAGCCGTCGCCAAGGCGGCCTGATTCACCCCCCGTTCGTAGCGGATCGATGCCTCGCTACGCAAGCCTTGAGCGCGCGCAGAACGGCGAATCGTTGCCTGGTCAAAAATCGCCGCTTCTAAGACTAAATTTTGCGTTCCTTCGTGAACTTCCGTGTCTTCGCCACCCATTACTCCAGCTAAGGCAACAGGTTTGTCGCTAGCAGTAATTAACAGATTTTGAGCTTGCAAATTGCGGTTTTGTCCGTCCAAAGTTTTGAAGGATTCCCCTGTTTTGGCAAAGCGGACGCCGATGCTGATATCTTGAGTACCAGTGAAAGATTGCAGGCGATCGCGATCGAAAGCGTGCAGCGGCTGGCCCCATTCCAATAAAATGTAATTAGTTACGTCAACCACATTATTAATCGGCCGCACTCCCGCCGCCTGCAACCGCTGCTGCAACCAAGCTGGAGAAGCAGCAATTTTCACACCTTCAATTGCCGTGCCGATGTAAATTGGGCATCCTTGCGGTTCCGATATTTCTACTGCCAAACCAAGACTTTCTTTCCCCTCAATCGCCACACCATTCGCTGCGGGAATTCTCAAACTCGCCCCAGTCAGCGCCGCCACTTCCCGCGCCACGCCCACCATGCTCAAAGCGTCAGCACGGTTGGCAGTTGCTGTCAAGTCTAAAATCACATCGTCTAAACCCAAAAGCGGGCGAATATCGCTGCCCAATTCGGGATTTTCTAACTCGAAAATGTGAATCCCGGCTGACTCTTTAGATAGTCCCAATTCCGCCAGGGAGCAAATCATTCCTTCGGAAGGAACGCCTCGCAATTTAGCAGGTTTAATCTTTAAATCAATAGTCGATAAATAAGTGCCGACAACAGCGACAGGCACGTAAATGTCTGCCCTAGCGTTCGGTGCGCCGCAAACAATATTCAAAGCTTCTGAGGAACCCACATCCACTTGACAAACTCTCAATTTGTCTGCATTCGGATGCTGTTCGCAGGCAATGATTTTGCCCAAAACTACGCCGCTTGCCCACGGGCGGCGGTCTTCGATTTCTTCAACTTCAAAGCCTGCCATTGTCAGAGTTTCGGCTAATTCTTCCGGCGATATTGCCACATCCACCAATTCCTGCAGCCACTTTAGAGAAATACGCATAATTTAGATCAGTAGTTAGTTGTCAGTGCTCTGTAGTTATTAGTCATTAGTCGGCGCCGACGGGCTACGACTTTTGAGTCCCAGAATTTATTCGGGAAAGCTTTTCATAGCATACTAATTTAAATTTGTCAAGACTGTTAGGGTACACATCAGCAAAAACGAGGGATCGGCCCAAAGGTAGATGTCTACTGGGGGATGAGTAGCATTCTCATTCAGAGAATGAGGTATGCTAGATACATCTAACAACGCAAAAAGCACTTAAGTTTAGAAAGACTTTACACAAAAAAGCACAACTTTAGCAAGTCTTTAAACTATCTTCAAGGATAATCAACCGAAAAAACTCAAACCAGCGAGATAATCAAAATAGGGAAAAGATATCTGCATAAAAGACTTAGGTGCAATTCCAATTCGCAATCGAAGGCACGGCTTGCCGAAAACTGATAGATTAGTATGTCTACCAGAAGCAGGAACAGGCTATTTGTGCAGTCGAGCGACGCTGACAAGATCAGAACAACATAGGCAAACTCAATCAATATGAGCTACTGCGTAAATCCGGGCTGTCCCCATCCTCAAAACCCTGCTGACTCTATTCTTCAGTGTCAGACTTGCGGTGCACGGTTATTGCTGCGCGCTCGCTACCGAGTCATTGAACCGTTAGGACAAGGAGGTTTTGGAGCTACATTTCTGGCAAAAGACATCTCATTGCCCGGTCAACCGAGTTGTGTAGTCAAACAACTGCGACCCAGTAGTTCGTCGCCGCGAGTTTTAGAAATGGCGCGGGAATTATTTAAGCGAGAGGCAAAAACCCTCGGCCAACTGGGCGACCACCCGCAAGTACCGAGGCTGCTAGACTATTTTGAAACGGAACAGCAATTTTACTTAGTTCAAGAGTATGTTAAAGGCTCGACTTTGAAACAAGAAGTCAAGCACTCAGGCCGTTTCAACGAATCTGATGTTAAAAATTTTCTATTAGAAATTCTGCCAGTAGTGCAATATATCCACAGCCAAGGAGTAATTCACCGAGACATCAAACCCGCAAATATTATTCGCCGAATTCAAGACGGTCACTTAGTTCTGATTGACTTCGGAGCGGTAAAAGACCAAGTTAGCCAAACAATATTATTAGACCCCGCCGACCAAAGCGCCAACACGAAATTTTCAGTCGGCACATTTAGTTTTGCCCCCCCGGAACAAATGGCGCTGCGGCCGATATTTGCCAGCGACATCTACGCAGTGGGTATGACTTGCTTGTACTTGCTGACAGGAAAATCGCCCAAGGATTTAGATTTTGATGGAGTAACCGGCGAAATTGTTTGGCAGCCCCACGTTCAGGTGAGTCCAAATTTTGCGCGGATTCTCGAAAAAATGCTGAAGCCGATGGTTGGGCATCGCTTCCAATCGGCAGCAGATGTCCTCAGAGCTCTCTCGGGCCAATTTGAAGACCCAAGTCTGATGGATGGCTTGGCAACTCAATTCAACGCCTCTTCTCGTACAGTTGAAGAACCTACAATATTTAATGACGAGGGTTCTTCGTGGTCACGGCCTGAGAGCAAAATTAATCAAGATTTACGATCGAACCACACCCGCGCTGGTAGAACTTCCTTCAGCCAATCCGGGAACACGGGGATGCAGCCCAGAGTTTCCCGAACTCTAGCTGAGTCCGGCAGAACTTTCGGAACGGTTGGACCTTTTAGCGACAATTTAGCAGGGTCAAAGCTATCGAAAGTTGCTCCTAAGTGGGACACCAACAGCGTGCGAGCGGCATATTTTAAAGGCAAGCGTGATTTTGCTGACTGCGAACTGTCGGGTTTGCAACTGCAAAAAGCGCAGTTAGCGGGGGGGAATTTTTATCAGGCTAGATTGGTGAAAGCAAATTTGCAAGCAGCGGATTTGTCGGGGGCAAATTTGGGTCACGCGAGGTTAATTCAGGCGAATTTGCGAGATGCTAATTTGACTGAGGCTTATTGCAGCACTGCCAATTTTGAAGGGGCGGATTTCCGAGGTGCTGACTTGACGGGGGCTTATTTGACTAAGGCGAATTTGCGGGGAGCAAATTTGTGCGGGGCGAATCTTACGAACGCTACAGTTTCTGAGGAACAACTGGCAATGGCAAAGACCAATTGGCTTACTGTTAAGCCGGATGGCAAGCGGAGTTTTGGATTTTAATAGAAGGAAGAAGGAAGAAGGAAGAAGGAAGAAGGAAAAATGCTCCTACTCTCCCACTCTCCCAGTCGTCCACTCTCCCCACTTCCCACTCCCCCAGTCAGGTGAGTCGTCAGGAGGAAGCCCGATCGCCCCAAAGCCGCCTAAATTAAAAACTAGGAATGGAGGATTCGATCGCACCTAAACATGAAACTGCTCAACCCCCGCACTCGAACGCTTCTGTACACCGGCATCCTGGCGCTGGCCTACTTTGTTACCGGAAAACTCGCAGCGTCGATGCTGGGACTGGTGAAAGCCGAACCCTCCCCCGTGTGGCCGCCCGCCGGTATTGCTCTAGCGGCACTGCTACTGCAAGGGCGACGGATGTGGCCGGGAATAGTCCTCGGTTCAGTGCTGTTAAACTCTACCGGCGGTATACCGTCGGCTGTCATTGTCACATCGGCCTTTAGCGTTACCCTGCAAGCGCTGGCTGGAGAGGCTTTGCTGACTTGGAGCGGATTTTCTACCAAACTAGATCGATTGCGAGATGTTCTGGCTTTAGTGGCGGGCGCTGTCATCGGGTCTACTTTGGTCGGTTCTATCCTGGGCAACTTGGGAACGTGCATTTTTGGTTGGGATCAGTGGAGCAATTTCTCTCGCAACTGGTGGACTACGTGGCTCGGAGACGGCATGGGAATTTTGATTGTGACGCCCGTTCTGCTGACTTTGAACCACGCCGTTAATAGTTTTAAATCTCCACTAAAACTGAGATGTTTCATTATTCTCAATTACTTGTTTAGGAACAGGCAAGATGCCTGTTCCACAAGAGATGAATTTGATTGTGGAACAGGCATCTTGCCTGTTGTTGAAAATGGTGTAAAAGGTAAGATTAAACCGGGAAATATTTCAAGTTTAAAATCATTTTTTAACTGGAATTACGAATCAGAATTTACAAATTATTCAAGCCGATTTTCTGCAAGTGAAAACCGCTATAATCTTCTATTTTTAATTATTAATTATTCAGAAATAGCGCTCTGGCTGACTCTCTTGCTGAGCGTGAGCTGGCTGTTTTTTTGCTCTAAAATACAAGCAGCGATCGCTCAGTATCCGCTGGAGTATCTGCCTTTTCCTCTGATAGTTTGGGCAGCCCTGCGGTTTCAACCGGCGGGAGCGATTTTTGCTTATTCGATCGTGTCTTACATCGCGATTTGGGGAGCGGTGCAGGGAGGCGGCCCGTTTTTGGCTAAAAGCGATAATCTCAAACAGGCGGTTTTATTTTTACAAGCTTTTACCGGTACGATCGCCCTTGTGGCTCTGATGTTGGCCGCCGCCGTAGCAGAACGCCAGCAAGCGCTGGTGGAGGTGCGCCGCACGGCCGCCATGCTGCGCGATCGCGAAGCTAGTTTAGCCAACGCTCAGCGCATCGCTCAGTTGGGAAATTGGGATTTAAATTGCGCCGCCTTCACAGCAACTGACAACTGCCAAGAATCCGCAGAAGATCGTAGATCCCATATCGAATTGCGGTGGTCAAACGAACTTTACCGCCTCTTGGGTTTTGCTCCGGGAACTGTCAAACCGACACCAGAAGTTTTTTTGCAGGCCGTACATCCAGAAGACCGAGAATTGGTGGCGCGATCGCAGCGCCAAGCTATGTTTGAGCGCACACCCTATTGCATTAACTACCGAATTGTACTCGCAGACGGTTCCGAACGCACTGTCTGCGAACAGTCGGCCATTCAGTCAGGGGCCATCGCCGCCACAGTCCAAGACGTTACCGAACGCCACCGCGCGGAAACTGCTTTGCGGGCGTCCTCCGATCGCGATCGCTTGCTCTCAGAAATCGCCCTGCGAATTCGCAACTCCCTCGACCTCGAAGAAATTCTCAATACTACTGTTGCCGAAGTCCGGCAATTTTTCAAGGCAGACCGCGCTTTCATCGGTATTGTGGACGCGGACGGGATAAATCTTCCTAACCCGGTATACGGTAAGGTTGTGGCCGAGTCTGTGAGTGCCCAATACCGTTCTCTTTTGGGGTGGGTACTCGCTGACGAGAATCACCTCGAAAACCAGAAAACTTTTTATGCTAACAACCGCGTCCGAACTATCTCCGATACTGCTAGCGTTCAACTCAGCCTTCCAATTGCCCAATTGTACAGCGACTATCAAATTCGCGCGACGTTAAATGTGCCGATCGTCCTGGGGGATGAATTGTTCGGGATCTTGGCCGTCAACCAGTGCTCCGGGCCCCGCCAGTGGCAGGAATTTGAAATAGATTTGTTGGAAAAACTCGCTACCCAAGTGGCGATCGCTCTCCAGCAAGCCCAACTTTTGCAGCAGGTAAAAGCTCTCAATGCCAACTTGGAATCTCAAGTGGAGGAACGCACCCGCCAACTACAGCAAAAAATGCACGAGTTGCAAGAAAGCAACCGCCTGAAAGACTTATTTTTGCACGCAGTTTCTCACAATCTCCGCACTCCTGTTATGGGAATGTTAATACTGCTGAAAAATTTGCTCAACAAATCGGCATCTGATTCTCTACAAGATGTTCCGGTTTCTCGATCGATCTTGCAGCGGATCGTTCAAGCCAGCGAACACCAGTTGACTATGGTTAATTCCCTGCTAGACGCTCACGCTAGCGAGGTTAAAGGTATTGTTCTCAATACTGTACCGCTGGATTTGCCGTCTTTAGCTTCAGCCATTGTGGCCGATTTAGAACCGATACTAGCAAAAAATCAAGCAACTTTAACTCAGGAAATACCAGTGGATTTGCCACAAGTCAAGGCCGATCGCCAACACTTGCAGCGGGTTCTAGAAAATCTGTTGACTAATGCTATTAAACACAATCCTCCGGGAGTCAATATAACTTTTAAAGCCGAGGTAATTGCCGTTGAAACAGCGCTAAGTTATGAAGAAAATTTCCAGGCTTTAAGATCGCCCAATAATCCGCTTGCCCGCTGTATCGCTAACGGGATATCTCCTGCGGGCGATCGTCCTAGGATAGGCGAGACCACCCAGAAAAATCAGGAAATCCTGGCCAAATTTAACCTCGACGGCAGTTGCAAAATGGCCCGCTATCAGGGTCAAATTGGCAATATCGGCAGCAAATTGCCCGCAGTGACCGTAAAAATGGTTCGCTGTACTGTAACAGATAATGGAGTGGGAATCAGCGCCAAACAGCGGGAATCTCTGTTTGAACTTTACGTTCAAGACCCTAATAGCCGACAATTAACAGGGTTGGGTTTGGGATTGTACCTCTCCAAGCAAATTATCAAAGCTCACGGCGGCGAAATTGGCGTCGAAAGCACTCCCGGCGGTGGTTCGACTTTCTGGTTTTCGCTACCTGCTGTCAACTCGGACGATCGATCTTTGTCAATATAAAATCTAAAATCTAAAATCTAAAATCTAAAATGCTATGAACTATTTGGGCAATGCAAAATCCGTTCAGGCGTTAACGGTTTACGAGGTGTGGCGCGATCGCTTCCTCCGCGATCGGCTGCGCCCTGCTGTCGGAATTGCCATCTTTTTTGCCTTCACAATAACGGTTTATTTTCTGGGCGAAAGATTGTTCGCTCGCCAGGAGTTTGAAAGTGTTTATTTGTACACGAGCGCTGCTGTAGAATTGGGTTTGTTGACCTGTTTTGTGTTGCAAAAAACCTCCTTCGGACAGCGCTATCCCGGTTTGCTATTTTTGGGTTTTTCGTGGTCGCTGACGGTAATTGTACAGCTTGGGTTAGCTGTCGCACAAGCCGGAGAATTACCAATTTTTACCTGGAGTTTAGCGTTTCTGATCCAAGCTACGCTGATGCCCGTCCGCTGGCGCCTCCACCTGATTTCTCAACTCGGCGTTTTGTGCTGCCACGTCGGGATAAATTTGGTTTTAAATCTAAGTTTTGCTAAGTATACTCCTTTTAAGTTGACCGGGTTGTACTTATATCTGTTTTGGTTTTGTTTGATTTGCGATTTGTCGGTTTATTGGTACGAATGTCTGCAACGGAAAGAGTTTAGTACGAGGCGTGAGTTGGAATCTGCTTACCAGCAGTTGGAGGCAGCGGAGGCGAAGTACCGCAGCATTTTTGAGAATGCCGACGAGGGAATTTTTCAAAGCACTCCCGATGGGCGTTATATTACTGCAAATCCAGCTTTGGCGCGAATTTACGGCTGCGATTCCCCGGAAGAAGTGACGACCAAGTTTACTGATATTGAGCGGCAGTTGTACGTCGATCCGGCTCGCAGAAATGAGTTTTTGCGATCGATCGAGGAAAGCGGCACAGTATCGGATTTTGAATCTAAAATTTACCGCTCAGATGGCAGTATAGTCTGGATTTCTGAGAAGGCGCGGGCGGTACGAGACAGCAGCGGCGCCGTGCTTTATTATGAGGGTTTAATTGAGGATATCACGCAGCGCAAACAGGCACAAGAATCGCTGCGGATGTTTATCCACGCTCTTTCTCACGACTTGCGAAACCCGGTGGCGGGAATGTTAATGGTGCTGAAAAATTGGCAGACGAAAACCGGGGATTCGATCGCAATTCCCCGTTCTATTTTGGAGCGGATGATTCAAGGTAGCGAGCAGCAATTGCGCTTGATCAATTCGCTGTTGGAAGTTCACGCCGGAGAATTGCGCGGTTTGGTTTTGCACTGCGAATCGGTTGATTTGAGGGCGGTAGTTGAAGCTGCTGCGACAGATTTGGAGCCTTTAATGAATGAGGGTAAAGCTACTTTTAAAATTTTGGTACCTGATAATTTGCCAGCGGTGAATGCTGACAAAACTCAGTTGTGGCGTGTGTTCTCTAATTTAATTGCTAATGCTTTAAAACACAATCTGCCAGGATTGAATTTAACAATTTCGGCTCAAGTAATCAATGGGGGAAAATTAATTATAAATCAAAGCACAGCAAAACAAGACATCCACAAATTACCGATTGCCAATCCACAATCCCCCATTACCAATCCCCAATCCCCAATTCTCAATTCCGGAAGTAGAATGATTTACTGTACCGTTGAAGATGACGGGGTGGGAATATTGCCGGAACAGTGCGAACATCTTTTTGACCTTTACGTTAGGGGCGATCGATCCCGACACTCCGTCGGTTTGGGTTTGGGTCTATATCTTTGTCGGCAAATTATTGGTGCTCACGGCGGCCAAATAGGGGTAATTAGCACTCCCGGTGCAGGGGCAAGTTTTTGGTTTACTTTGCCGCTGGCTGAGAATTTCCGGTGATTTTTTTGTATTTTTAATTACATTTTATCTAGCAATCGTGCCAGATATTTAGAACGTTATTAATTGCTGAAACCCTTGCGAAGTATGCTTCTTCCTTCTTCCTTCCTTCGGCTTTTATTTTGTTGTGCCGTCGCAGGTGTTTTTTGAGTGGTTCAAGCCAAATCTGTCGATCGGACTATTTCGATCAGACTATTGATATTAATTTAAAACCATGGTATAGTTTGCAAAAGTTTTTAAAGGAAAAATAAATTTCCGATCTTCATATTTTCTTTAGAAACATCATTTAATCTAGAAAATCTCTAAAACTAGATAAAAAATATGCAATTTATGTTTATCGAGCAAAGCTCAGAAAATACAGCTAAAGACGATGCAGCTAAGTACGACTCAGCTAAATATAACGAGCGGTCGTTCTCAACTTTAATGCGGGCGCTCCGTCTTTCCCAAGGTTACTTTTCTTTCGTTTTAGTCAACTGTAACTCGCTAACTTTACGGCAGCAAATAGTCGATCGCCTGCAAGTAAATTGTCCCGTGAAACCGCATCAACTGTTTTTGCCCAAATCGGCGACAACTCTCTACAGGACAATTGCAGCAGAAATAGACGGCGAAAAGCCTCCTGCTTTAATGCTCCTCGGTTTGGAATCAGTGGAGGCGATCGATCGATTGCTCGTTTCTACCAACCTACTATGCAGTGAATTCAGCAAAACATTTTCGTTTCCCCTCGTCTTTTGGGTGACTGATGAGCTCCTGAGAAAAATCATTCGCACCGCCCCCGATTTATACAATCGGATGACGACAATTAGATTCATCAGTAATTAGTAATCAGCCCATCGATTTTAGATTTTAGATTTTAGATTTTAGATTTTAGATTTTTAACAGTCAACAGTCAACATTTAACAGTCAACAGTCATTACTCAAGTGTTAAATTCCGCTTCCCAAATCAGGACTAATTCTCGCGCCGCCGCAGTTCCTTCAGCAGGAAAACCTGCCAAAAAGTCTTTATCCGCCCCCACGTCGTAAGGCCCTTCCTTAAACTCCAAAATCACAGTATCCTGTGTCAAAGCTACTAACGTGTGAATAGTACCCTCTGGCAGTTCGACAGCGCGAGTCGGGCCGGCCGCGCTGACTCGCAAGGAGCGCAGGATTTGACCGTTTTCGTTCAAAATAACAATACCGACTTCGCCTTGAATCACCACAAAAAACTCAAAACCGTTAACTGCAGGCGGGCGCAGGTGTTGGTGAGGGCGGACGTAAGTGCCCGGTTGCAGCACGTTGACAAACCGCTGCACTTTTTCAGACAAATCGTGGAAATTGTAGTTTTGTCGCTGGCGGGGACTGCGCCGGGAGGAAGCGGCAACTTCGTCTAGCAATTCTTGCGTCAGCAATTTGATCGGAGGGGACTGCACAACAGATATCCTGTATTTAATAGTTTATGAACAAATGGGCTAGTCTGGGATCATCGTTATCAGCATCTCTTGACACATGAAAATCGCAACTCAGGTGCGTATCACTAAGGCAATGCGTTTGTCAAGTATCTTTAGAAAAAGTATTAGCCCGATCGCCCTTTCAACTATTCTAGTCTGCGCCAGTAGCGTTTCTGCCTCGGAACCGAGGCCGGCACTGTTGGTTCAGCAGCAATTCTCACAGCAGCCACTTAAAGAAGAAATTCGCGATCGAGTTCAAGAAGAAGTTGACATTGCTTTTGGGCGCACCGCGGTACTGCTGAACGGGCTGATATTTGCCCTAACTTTGTTTCCGACAGCAGCCGGAGTCGGGGTTTGGTTTCTGTTGAGCAAATTGTCCAAGCAGACAACAATTGCCCGCCAAGAAATTGAAAGTCTCCATTACGATACAATCTCTCAATTAAAATTATTAATTTCGGACGCTGAAAGTATCTTAGGCGAAATTCAACACAAAAGTCACGCGGCGGATGCAGAAACAGACTTGTTATTTCCCGATGCCCAAATTCAAGAATTTGCTCCGGTTAACTACGGAAATTACCAACAGTTATTGACAGCCGCCGACTATGCTAAACAGGGAGATGCTTGTTTCTTTGAAAACCGTTATCAAGATGCGATCGCAGCTTACGATCAGGCCCTGCAAATTCAGCCGGATTTAGCCGATACTTGGAATAACCGAGGAGTAGTGCTGACGAGAATGCAGCGGTATCCAGAGGCGATCGCCTCTTACGAACAAGCTACTACAATTCGTCCGAATTATCCCGATGCTTGGAACAATCGAGGCGTGGTATTGTTGGAGTTGCAGAAGTACCAGGAGGCGATCGGCTGTTACGAACAAGCAATTCAAGCCAAACCCGATTACGCCGATGCTTGGAACAACCGAGGCGTTGCTTTTTCCAAAATGCAGGAGTACGAACAAGCAGTAATTTCTTACAATCAAGCCCTACAAATTAAAAATGATTATACTGACGCTTGGAACAATCGAGGCGTTGCACTCTCCAAATTGCAAAAATACGAAGCTGCGATCGCTTCCTACGACAATGCTGCTAAAATCCGGCCTGATTTTTACAGAATTTGGTATAATAAAGCCCGATGTTATGCCCTACAAGGTAAAATTGAATTAGCAATTGAAAATTTAAAGCGCGCCCTCAATCTCAATCCGAATGTGTGTAAAGAGTTGGCAAAAAGTGAAGCTGATTTGGAGAAGATTCGCGAACACGACGCATTCAAGCAGTTGATAAATTAATCCTTCAGAAATAATCGTCAACTATAGGATAACGAATAGGTCGTAAGATTAAATGAACCGCGAAGACGCTAAGGACGCGAAGGAAGAGAGGCTGTTTTTCCTTCGCGCTCTTTGCGTCTTCGCGGTTCGTTTTACAAATACTTTTTCAATAGCAAACCCATTTTGTCCTTAGTTGCTGCCGGCACTTGATCCAGCCGAGTCAGAATAGCATATTTCAAAGCTGAATGCGACTCTGAAACGGGGGGATTTTCTGTTAACCTCCGTACTGTTTCTTGAATGGCTTTTTGGGCATTTGCTGCATTGCGGTGCAAGTTGGCAACTACCATTTCTACAGTTACGCTGTCGTGATCCTCATGCCAGCAGTCGTAGTCTGTGACTAATGCTAAAGTTGCGTAGGCAATTTCTGCTTCTCTGGCTAATTTTGCTTCGGGCAAATTTGTCATGCCGATGACTGTCGCCCCCCAACTGCGGTAAAGGTGGGATTCTGCTTTTGTAGAAAATGCGGGGCCTTCCATGCAGACGTAAGTGCCGCCCCGGTGGAGGGTAACGTCGGGCAGGTTCAACGATTCGATCGCACTTGCCAATACTTTAGCCAATTCGCCGCAAACCGGATCGCCAAATGTGATGTGAGCAACAATTCCTTCCCCAAAAAAGGTAGAAACTCGATTTTTTGTACGATCGATAAATTGATCGGGCACTACCATATCTAAAGGTTTCGCCTCAGCTTTAAGAGAACCAACCGCCGACGCTGAGATTAAATACTCAACTCCCAAACTCTTCATTGCATAAATATTTGCGCGATACGGCACTTCTGAGGGCAAAAAAGTGTGGTTGCGGCCGTGTCTAGCCAGAAATGCTACTGGCGTACCGTCCAATGTTCCCACAATTGCGGCATCCGATGGCGCTCCAAAAGGTGTATCAATTTTCACCTCTTCAATATCCTTGAGGGCCTCCATTTTATACAAACCGCTGCCGCCGATAATTCCGATTTTTGCTTGTGCCATTTTTACCCTCTGCTGGAGTTTTACCACAGTGATTCTATCGGGCCATCGTTAAGTTGGGGTAAAGATAATTGAAGATTTGGTGACAACAGTCACCCTACATACACTATTTTGTCACTAAATATATGTGATCTTAATCACAAAATGCCTTCACAAAATCTTTAAAAATAAAGGTACATAGTTCTGTTACTTATTTTTAGCGTGTTAAGACCATGACAGTCAGCTCTGCTAACCTCCCCAAAATCTCGATCGAGGCGATCGTCCAGCGCATCTTTGCTTTTCGTCAAATTACCCCCCTTGACAGACGGCTGCTGAAATCAGCCATGCTAGCCCAGAAAGGTCTTAACGAAAAAGACCAGTGTCACATCAACCGAGTTTGTCAGGGCATCCAAAACGGATTGATTTTAGTTGTAGAATAAATTTGCAGCACAATCTCTTGCTAACTCAAGAAGCTGTTTTAAAATTTGTGTTTGAGTCTGTTGTATATGCTGGAATTGAGTTGGGGCCGAGTTTTACTATTTTTCGGGGCGCGATCGACCTCAGAAATAATATTATTTAGATATTATCGATCAAAATTCAACAGCCAAAAGCCTGTATAAGTCATGCCACTATCATCGGGCTGGACTAACAAAAAATGTAATCCTTTACTTAATTGCTTGCGCTGTTGGTAAATTTGGGCCGCCGCTTTCACCTCACTATCTTCAAAAGTAGCCACAACCCACCTATCTACTAACCCAGCTTCTAATATCAATCCGTCTGGTTCTCCAGCAATATAATTCAAAGCGAAAGGTTTGGCATCCTGAAGCCATCTAGCCAACCGCATAGACTGGCGCCCGCCGTCAATCACAACTCCCGGTACGGGTACTGTTGATGCCAAGCCCAAATTCAGCGGTAACAGCAATTCTGGCATTTCCAAAATTGGCAGGGGACGCCCTTGGAAAGCATCTTCAATGTCGCCGGCGGGTAGGGAAGCAAAACGCCAGCCATCGCCCCAGAGGTTTTCGGGTAAGGGTACGGGCGGCGGCGAGTCGAGGGCGATCGGACTGTAAGTTTCACCTGTATAATTAGGCATACTAGAATATTCTTTGGCGCGTTGTTGCAGCAGCAATTTCAGAGCCGCAGTGCGCCGAGTCGCTTCTACCTTGACACCCAAAACTTTGCCCGCAGCTTCGATTAAGCCCAGAGACTGAGGTCTAAATACTTGAATCAAGTCGGGCAAATTTTGGGTTTGAGCTTGCTGCTGCAACTGCGAAGCTAGCCAATTAGAATTTGCGTCCCCTTGGCGGCAAACAGCACTAAATTGAAAACTACCTTCCGAGTCGCAAATTAAGAGTCCCCAGAGTGGTTTACCAGTTTCGTCTTGGAGAGGACGGCGGTAAAAATCGGCTTGCCAAATACGCATAAATAATTAAAATATAAAATATACAACTCGATCATTTTAATATAGTTTGGCGCACTGCGATACAATACCCAACTATAAAAAAAGAACTTCGAGCGATATATTCTCAGTTCATAGTTGAGTTTTATTTGCATATCTAACACCAGTAAAAAAACTGCAACTGTAAGCCAGTGATCCAAACCGTCGTAAGCTGCTACGCATCTAAATTATATTTTTGGGCGGGCGGGACGCCCACCCACACGAATTTACTCGAATTTAATTGTCAAATTTAGATGCACCTCAGCTTAGTAATCAGTAATTCCAAATTCCCCATTCTAAAATCTAAAATCTAAAATAGAATAACGGCTCGCTTAGCCATCCTCCCTTAGCAATTAGCCATTCCCCAATTTATTTAAGATGGCGAACCAAATACATATCCAATTTGCCCTTATTTTTAGCATAAATTTTTCCTCGGTATTCGCATTCAAAAAAATCTCTAACTAATTCAAAGGTTGCATGAGAAATATTGATATTTCCAGGTACGCCGGAAGATTCCATCCGAGATGCAGTATTAACTGTATCTCCCCAGACATCATAGGAAAACTTTTTATTGCCAATTACCCCCGCAAGTATTGGGCCTGAATGAATGCCAATTCGGATATCCCAATAAGGGATATTTTGTTGAGCTTTCTGTATTTTTCGCAGAGCCATGAACTGTCGAATTTCTATCGCAGCAACTACAGCGTCAAAGGCGTGTGTTGGGCGAGGGGTAGGAATTCCCGCCGCGCACATATAGCTGTCGCCAATAGTTTTCAATTTTTCCATAGAGTATTTATCCATCACGCGATCGAAATAAGAAAAACAATAGTCTAGTTCGTCAACTAACTCTCGCGGCTTCATTTTTTCAGATAACTGAGTAAAGCCTTTAAAGTCAGTAAATAAAACCGATACGTTATCATAATAAAGTGGTTCCACTTTGCCGTTATTTTTGAGTTCCTCGGCAATTTCAACCGGAAGCACGTTCAACAGTAACTGGTCAGATTTGTGCTTTTCGGCATCGAGCTCGGAATACACCCTATTTATCTCTTTAAAACGTTCAGCATTGCGGATGGCTGAGGATAGTTGCAAAGCCAAAAGATAGCCAATCCGCAAGTCTTCTAGAGTATAAGCTCGCGGCTTGGTTGTGGCAAAATTAATTGTTCCTAAAACCTTACCTTCGCTTTCCAAAGGAATGATAATTTGCGAAGCGTAGGGGGACAAAATAGCAGTAGCACCGGCTTCTTGAATTAATTGAGGTTGACGTGTTTTGAAAGCCTTGTGAATAGGGCCGCCCTCTGGGAGGGCTGCAATATCTACAGGGATATGCGGGCCAAATAAGGTCGTGCAAGCCTTAGTGCTGTGCAGGCAAACGCTACAGTGTTCAAAGTCGAGCAGCCATTTGGCTTGCTTGCCTACTACCCGCAAAATCTGGTTGATATCTAGGGTGCGGTTAATAGCAGTAGCCACTTCGTTGACAGCGGAAATGCGGATGGAAAGCGCTTGAGCTTCTGCTAACAAACGGCGGGCTGTCAACAGAAGTTCTTCTCGATCTTGATCTTCTAGCCGATCGCCCATAATATGGGTATAAAATATAGATTACAAAGCATCTATTTCGAGGGCTATTGCATCAGTATATCGGTTGACAAAGCTAAACAAGTCTGCTGTAGCAATAATCTCAAATATTTCCGCATCATCAAGTCCTAAATCCCGCAGGTTTTGGTAATCAGATTCTGTCATTTCCAGGGGTTTTGTAGCAGCCATCAAGCCAAAAGTGATTATGGCTTTATCGCGTTTTGGCAAAGGGCAGTTGGCAAAGTCAGACACTAGGGTTCGCAGTAGTTCTTCGCTCATCCCCAAGGCTGACAATCCGTGCAGGTGAACTTGGAGAGCGTACTCGCTATTATTTGATTGGGAAATAGCGACACCGACCATTTCTTTAAGCGTGCGGGGTAAGTCTCCTTGCAGGATTGTTCCCCGAAATTTTTTCCAATTTGCTTCTAATAAATCAGGGTTAATTGCCATTGACTTGAACAGGTTGGGGACGATGCCAAACCCCAAGTCTGTCAAGATTTCTTCGTACACTGCTTTGGCTTTAGGATCGGTCAGTTGATCGTATTCTGTAAGTGGAAAGTGTGTCATTGTTTTGTTAAATTTTACAGCAGTTAATTTGGATTTTGATTGACAAATTGTTGATGTAACGCCACTCAAAGGGTGATGTTACGATCTATCTAGGCTTGAGTCGGATTGATGATGAAATGCACCGCTGTCAGCAAACCGCGAATCCTGATAATGAGCTAGCAACAAATCTGATGCTTGAGGCTGGATTAAATCAGCAATTATAGCATTAACCGGAGCCAATAAAATTCTGTTGCGATCGGGTTTTACGGCTAATTTTAGATTTTTCCAATGGTTGTTGTCAAGTATCGGCAATTCATCTGGCCCCACGGCGTGAAATCTTACAACAACTATTAAATTAGAGATTGCTGTTCTGTTCGCTAATTTTTAGGCTAAAAACACTGTTTGATCGATCGAACTCCACAAATCGCCACAATCTTATACTCCGGCGGGCGCACAGGGGAAAAAACAAAATGCTGTGCGATCGAGTTTATTGAATTAGTCAGACACTCGATCGACAACCCATGTCCCAGACCAGCTACGCTAACGCCTGCGACTGGAGTTATCATGGGTAAACTGTAAACTTCTATCATTGTCGCTGCATTTGCTATGAACCCTGCCCTGACTCAATTTGGCGCTCAGATGTCCCACCTCACGGGAGTTCGGGCAATTATGAAAGATATTATTGAAACTCTCAGAGCCGGCAGCGGGCAGGAGTTTATCAATTTGAGCGCGGGAAATCCGGTGATTTTGCCGGAAGTCGAGCAGTTGTGGCGCGACTGCACTGCGGAACTTTTGGCGAGCCCGGAATACGGCGAGGTTGTTTGTCGCTACGGTTCGAGTCAAGGTTATCAGCCGTTGATTGATGCGGTGCGGACGGATTTTAACCAGCGTTACGGACTGAGTTTGACGGATCGCAATATCCTTATTACTCCTGGAAGTCAATCGATCTATTTCTACGCAGCCAACGCTTTCGGCGGCTACACTACTAGCAAACAGCTTAAAAATATTGTTTTACCGCTGAGCCCAGACTACACGGGATACGGCGGCGTTAGCTTGATTCCCGAAGCGGTAGTCGCCTGCAAACCCACCCTCGATATTGATGCAGCCGCCCACAGGTTCAAATACCGCCCGGATTTCAGCCAACTGTCGATCGACCAAACCACCGGTTGCGTCATTTTTTCCCGTCCCTGCAACCCCACCGGCAACGTTCTCACCGACGACGAAGTTAAGAAAATTGCCGATTTAGCGGCTGCTTTCGACGTGCCGGTGTTCGTTGATTCCGCCTACGGCCCTCCGTTCCCGTCCTTGAATTTTACCGAAATGACGCCGATTTTTGGGGGCAATATCGTGCACTGTATGAGTTTGTCGAAAGCCGGATTACCGGGAGAAAGAATCGGAATTGCGATCGGCGATGAAAAACTCATTCAAGTATTAGAATGTTTTCAGACCAATATGTGCATTCATTCGCCGAGATACGGACAGGCGATCGCCACTCGTGCCATTGCTTCCGGCGCTCTTGCCGATATTTCCATCAACGTAATTCGCCCGTACTATCAAAGCAAATTTGCGATCGTAGAAAGCACTCTTGAACCAGCAATGCCAAAGGATTTGCCGTGGTTTTTGCACCGGGGCGAAGGAGCAATTTTCGCGTGGTTGTGGCTGAAAGATTTGCCAATGACTGATTGGGAACTGTATCAAGAGTTGAAGAAAGTTGGCGTAATAGTCGTGCCGGGAAGTTCTTTCTTCCCTGGTTTGCGGGAAGATTGGCAGCACAAACACGAGTGTTTACGCATTAGTTTGACTGCAACAAATGATGAGATTGAAACTGCCATGAAACGCTTGGCTCAAATGGTAGAAAAGCTTTATCAGTCTTGATTTATTATACCAAATCCGCCGAAATCCACCTCCTTTCTGATTCGGCGGTTGAAACCGCTCTGCAAGTGAAACTTTCGTCATAGATCATAGGGACAAGCGAGATAAATGGGGTATTTAAGCCCAATTTGATACGATTTCTCAGTCTTGCGTAGGTGGACTTCGTTGGTGTAGTTTGAGGTCAAAAGCGATGGAAATCGCGGACTACGATCGAGGAGTTTTTAACAATTACACCACCCGATAAACAAAACTCAGAGTTGCCCAAACATTCACATCCAAAGCCAAATCATCTGTTGATATCCCCACTTTCTGCACCCCCGGAATGCTAGCGGCGTGCAAATCTTCGAGTACCGCCCGCGCCACATTTAAAGGATTCAACAACACTCGAATTGGCAGGGCATCCCTCGTTTGCTGCATTTCGGCTTCTATTGCAGCCAGAGTTTGAGCGAAGGGACTCTCACTAAATATAAGGAAAGTTTCCGCAAGTCCGATCGGCCCAGATACCGCCCACCCGATCGCCCCAGCCGCCGGCACGGTCACATTCTCCCCAGGAGCGATCGCCCGCGACATTCCCCCCACAGCATCTTTGCCCTCAACGCCGAGCACGGACAGCCGTCCCGCGCTGTCCGTGCAAAACACCGCAAAGTAAACCGGGCGATCGCTGTCGTTATACAATCTGCACTGAATTCGGCTGCTTTTGCCCAAACTTAGTATATGAGCATTGGCTGATTTCTCGCTTTCCCCGGTCAGCGGTTCCAGGCGGTAAGACTTTTGTGCCCGCACCGGCTCCCGCTGTGCCACGGCCCGCGCTTGGGGTGCGGTAGTTGCCAGAACCGCCCGCACCTTCAGGCGCGAAGACCCCTCATTGACTGTCAGCCGCAGCAACTTCCCAGCCTGCAGCGCTTTCAACTGCGGAGTCAAGCGCTGCACCGCCACCTTGACTGCTTCTCCCCCATCGCCCTCAGTATCGGGAATCAGCATTTGAGCCAAAGAAAACAAACCGTAACGGCTTTGATACAAAGCAGGCTCGTGAGGCGAGACTGTTTCGGCTAAATTTGTTTCCGGGACTCTGCCAAACCGACAGTCAGCCGGTTGCTCGCTGCCTACGGCCGAAACTTGCGGCACAGTCGCAAAGGCGCTGGTAGCGTCCACCCGCTCGATGCGTTCCAAACCAGAGTCCAAAGCTACTGTCAAACCGATGTTTCGCGGCAATACCCGAATTTCTTCCCTCACCACTTCGCCGACTGTTAATTCGCCGAAAGTTCGATCGAACCCGTCTACAACTTGGGCTTTAGCAGAAAGGCCTGTGCGTCCCCGCAGCAAAAGCCTCGCGCCCTCGGAGGAATCCACAGCAAACACAGAACCCGCGCCGCACTCCAAAACCCCCGGCGACAACCCGCCCAGCCACAACTGCACAGTTTTGCCCCCCTCTTCCACCGCCGTCACAGTGCCGTCAGATGCAGGCGAATTCAAGATTAAATTTGAAAAATTCACCGCCGACGCGGTTGTTAAATCGTGATTGAGAATTTGCGGTTGCTGCGATAACCCCGTCATTTGCTCGACTGTACCCCCCGCCCGACTGAAACTGACGCTGAAGCTGCTAGCGGGAGTTGCCCACCACAAAGTTTGGGTGAGGGCGTAGGTAAACAAACCTGCGGTAAATCCGTTCCACTCTTGTTCGGCGGCGAGTTGGGAATTCGCACCCGCGGCAAGTATGGTGGCCGCAGGACGGAGATTTGTGCGTGAGCGCAGGTCTTGAGCGAACGTTAATTCTGCGAGGCGAGGCTCGCCGATGGTGGGGCGGGGGCGGGAGCGAATGCGAAAGTTGCCGTTTGTGGGAAAACCCCGATAGTGGTAGCTGGTGTCGAGGATGGCGATCGCATTTTCTGTGGCGAGCGATCGCATCAACAGCAACAGCGTTTCCTCTAAAATATCGTTCACCGCCCGGTTTGCTAACAACGGCAAAATATCATCCGCCGGCACCAAACTGTTTTGCATTATTCCCGGAGACTCGGCCAAACTGACTCGACTACCGCAGCCGCTAAAGTGAAAAACTACCACGTCACCGGGTTTTGCTTGTTCCCTCAAGTGAGTTACAAACGCCGTCTCGATATTCTCCCTCGTAGCTTTAGCGTCAGTCAAAGTCAAAATGTCCGACGGCACAAACCCAAACCGATATATCAGCAGTTCCCGCTGCAATTCCACATCCGTGACGCAGCCGTGCAGGGGCGAATCTGGATATTTGTCAACGCCAACCAACAAAGCCAATTTCCTGGCTGTCGGCTGCGCTAAGGCTTGGAGGTAGCGATCGCCCAACGGCAGCCACAAAGCCTCGCTGATGCCGATGGCGGCCAGCACCCGGCCAGCTTGCTGCAAAAATTCCCGCCGCTTGAGTCCCATTTTTAAATAGCTTTGAATTTTAAGTTTTGAATTTTAAGTTAAATTCCCCTCAATAATTTTAGGGGAATTAATTAGATTGTGAGTGTTTAGTTTTAAGGAAGTTTTTTAGTTTTAACTTTTGAGCTTTAAGTTGAAAATTTCCAATTTAAAACTCAAAACTCAAAATTATAAACTCTGCAGAAGGTCGCCCCCACCAATGTTCAAGATTTAAATCTCGTAATTGAAAATATTCATTGCCTTGGCTAATTCTGCTGCAACTTCCGGCCGGGAAAACTGTGGCGGCGGCAATTTACCAGCGCGCAGCATTTCCCGCACTTTGGTTCCCGACAAATGCACCCGTTGTTCGGGAGTGCTGGGACTTGTTTTAGTTGTAGCCATTTGTTCCGTCAGTGTGCAATAGAAAGCGTGCTCGAATTTCATCGGCACAATTCCCAATTCTCCCGGCTCAAATTCGTCAAAAATATATTGGGCATCGTAAGTGCCGTAATAATCGCCCACTCCAGCGTGATCGCGCCCCACGATAAAGTGAGTGCAGCCGTAGTTTTTGCGAATTAAAGCATGAAAAATTGCTTCTCGCGGCCCGGCGTAGCGCATCGCCGCCGGATTAATTGCCAAAATTACGCGATCTTTTGGATAGTATTTTTCTAGCAGAATTTCGTAGCAGCGCATCCGCACATCAGCCGGGATGTCGTCTTCTTTTGTCGTCCCGACTAGCGGGTGCAGAAACAAGCCGTCTACTGTTTCTAAGGCGCATTTTTGGATGTATTCGTGTGCGCGGTGGATGGGGTTTCGGGTTTGGAAACCGACTATGGTTTTCCATCCTTTTTCTGTGAACAGCATTCTCGATTTCGCCGGGTCAATTTGGTATTGGGGAAACCGGGGGTCTAGTCCGCGTTCCAGCAGCAAAACATCGCCTGCGAGGTTAACGGGCCCGGATTTGTCTAGTACCAGGACGCCCGGGTGTTTGATGTCGTCGGTTCGGTAGACGTTGAGGGCTTCTTCTTCTTTGCTGTAGTGGTATTTTTCTGCAAGTTCCAAGAGGCCGACAAATTCGCCCGCCGGCGAGTCGAGGCGCACTAAAGTGCCTTCTTTGAGGGAGTCGGCGACTGCTTGGGAGACCGAGAGGGTGATGGGAACCGACCACGGCAGGCCGTTGGAGAGGCGCATTTGTTTGACGACCGATCGATAATCAGCTTCGTTCATGAACCCTTTGAGGGGACTCAGGGCGCCGATGGCGATCATTTGCAGGTCAGAGATCGATCGATCCGAAAGCTGGACTCGCGGCAAGACTTCTGCTTTGTCGAAAAATTCTTGTCTTTGGTCTAGTGTGGCAATGCGGTTGACCAGGGTGCCGCCGTGAGGGGCAATGCGGTCTGAATGCTGGCTCATGTCGATTTGAAGTTGTGGGTTTTAGCTGCCAGAGTACATAGTATCAAGCGGTGGCTGCAATTCTACATTTTTTAATTGTTCTGGACTTGTGCAGAACGCTGGTTTTGTGGCGCTGTAATTCTTTCACTGTCAACTCGCCCACTCAACACTCTAAACTTTCCTATCAAGTTTGCACTTGAAATTCTTCGAGCTCTATTCCCCAATTTACCCAGCTAATCGCTTCTTTAGCGGATACGACTTTTGGAGGCACTCGCAAGGCATGAAGGTGTCCCGTACTCGGACAAGTCATCTTTAACAAATAAATTGGCTCTATGTCAATATTATTGTCAATTTTCAACAAAGTATATTCTTGCCAAGAATCCAATTCAGTTGCTTGCAATTCTTGACAAATTCTCGGATAGCCGATCGCCTGAATTAAAACTCGCCGCACTTCGGCATTCTGTTCTGTTAACAGCCATGAAGCTTGCCAAGACTGTGGCGGAACTTGACCCATTATTTCCGGCAGTCGGACGCCGCGATAAGAGTATAAAGTGAACTTGTCAGCAAATTCAACCGCTGGTTGACCTTCTGCATGGAGCAAATATTCACTATCAAAATGAAGTTGGAGCGGGCGATCGCACACAAAGCACATTTTCTCAAACGGGTAAATCCAGCCGCAGTTTTCCACTAAAAATTGAAAGGCTGAATATAAAGAGCGATCGTACTCCAAATTTAACACACTAATACAAAAATCCACCCAACTTCCGTGACAGGCTGACAGTTCGGAAACGATGCTGTTATTATGATAAGCGTGATCGATCGGGAATCTCTGAAATCTCCCGCCCAACTTCCTTGCTAATTTGACGTAAACTTCGTCTTTAACATGAAGGTGCAGTTGATTCATCAGTTGAGCGTACAACGGATTATAGAGTTTGCTGTAAATTTGATTTTCCAGTTCCCTGTCGAGTTGACTTCTTAATATATCGTACAATTCATTATGAATTTTGTTTCTGATTTCGCTGGCCATTCCCAGACCCGAATCGCGTATCCTTAGCGGTTCAATAGCTTGCAAAGCTATGTAAGGGCTGTCACAGAAAATAATTTCCGGTTCAGGACAGCCGATGATGTGGTAGGCGGTATTGATGGCCGCTGTCGCTTGCGGGCAATCCACTGGTTTTATCGAAAGTCCAATTTGTCGCCACTTCTCGCGATAAATCGGAATTAGCGCTATTTGTTTTGGAGTAATTGCGATCATTTGTAGAGCTAGATTATTTGATTTTCGGTCAAAATTTTTCGCTTTCGCATCCGGTAAAAAATATAATTAAGTTTGCCCAAATAACGGAATTTTCCCTACAAACCTATTTTATTACAGTTGTCAAATTATTGGTATAAATTAACGATTGTTTGCAACACACCTAAAATCATAGGAACATTATCGACACAATAAACATCAGCATCAATAATTAAATTATTTCCATCTAATTTAAGAAACCGCCAGACAACGCCAGTAGTTACGCATCCAAATACGGCAGGTATGGAATTGTGTTCGCGTTCGTTAAATAGCTGAGCCGCTACCATTTGTGCTGCACATTGTGGCAGACAAGATTCTATTTTTGGACCTTTCGTTTCTCTTAATGCAAAAACCGGAACTTTAATTTCAAAATCAAACGGCACGGAAGATAATAGAAAGTCGCATTCCCCATTCAATCCCTGCTCAACATCTACATCAAACGACCAACCAGAAAAAATAGAAAATTGTCTGTTGTTCCTTTCCCTAAATTCTAACAAAAGAGGAGAAATAATCCGTTCGGAACGTTCTTTTGCAGTTGTAACCGCAGTGTTAGAACTAATTTCGAGGGTTCTCCAAAGCCATTCGGAGGGTTCTACAGGAACAATCTTGGAACTCAAAATAGGACTGAGTGACGGTTCCAATCCAAATCGCTCTTTTAATTGTTGGAAAGTAAAGGATTTGTAAGGCATATTTTTCAGATAAGTCGCTGAAACTCTAGATTACTTCGAGATAGAAAGCGAGTTGACAGATGCTAAACTCGTTTGTATACAGGACTTACGCCTTAGAAACCCGGTTTCTGGGTAAATAGCGGTTTTGTAGAGAAGTATCTAGGAAGAAACAGGGTTTCTCACCCCCGTGCCGCAGTCCTAATATAGCAACCATTGGATAATTTGTGAACCTCTCTTTTCTTACTTATTCCTTCTTCATTTTCTCCTAGATAAATCAATCCTTCTTCCTTCTTCCCTCTTCCTTCTAAACATTTAACCACTCAAGCAGTACCCTGGGCGCAGGCAACAAAATCATTAACAAAAGCCCGATAGCCAACAACCCCAAAAAATCCCGGCGATTATCCAATTCGCTAACATCATTCAGCGCCGGTTCGTCGTTTAGTGGCGTCAAAAACAAAATAATCGCCCACAGCAGCAAACCCTGTTCCAAAAAAGAAAGCAGCAACATACAAAGTCTAGCAACTTGCCCGATCGCCATACTCGCTCGCTGGCCGAACATCGCGTGTACGATGTGCCCGCCGTCGAGTTGTCCCACCGGCATCAAATTAAACGCCGTCACGATCAAACCCAAATAACCCGCCACCGCTACCGGATGCAAATCGATCGCAGTTTCAGCATTCAACGCGCCGCCCAAGGTTAACTTGCTCAACAAAGTCATCAGCAGCGAAAAACTGGGTTTGAAAGAGTCAAAATTTAACATTCCAGACTTGTCAGACAGCGGTACAATAGTCGAATGATTCAAACCCCAAATTAATAATGGCACTGTCGCAACTAAACCCGCAAGGGGGCCGGCAATGCTAACATCAAATAAAGCTCGGCGGTTCGGAATTGGACTCCGTATTTGAATGAAGGCCCCAAAAGTTCCCAAGAAAAAAGGAATCGGGATAAAATAAGGCAAAGTCGTGCGAATTTTGTAGAATCGGGCAGCTAAATAGTGGCCGGATTCGTGAATTGCTAAAATTGTAATTAGAGCCAGTGAGTAAGACAAACCCTGGAGCAACATTGATGAGTTGGACTGCAAAGCTTGTTCAGTAACTCCGGCAATTCGCGCCCCGACAAGCGTAGTCGTAAACACCGTGATCAGCAGCAAAGCTAATGCAAAAAATGGCCGGGTTACAGATTCGGTTTTGACCGGAGTTTCCCCTGATTGGTGGCTGGGATTGGGAACTATAGCAAAAAAAGGTTGACCGCTCAAGCTGTTTTGAAATACTACTAAAAAGCGATCGCCAAAAAGCCTCTCCACATTCTCCCGAATGGCCTGATAAGCCGCCTCCGGGTTCGTCCGCAACTGTCCGCGACAAATTACAGCCTGCGGCCGAAATTCCAAATCTCGCAGAAAGTAAATTGACCAAGGAAAACAATCGCGCAAACTCGCTTCTTCCGCTGCATCTATCGGGCGCACGGGCGGTTTTGGCTTAACAGGTTCAGTCGCAGAGTCTGCTACCTGCTCAGCAGTTTCGGCGGTAATTTTCTTGCGCCCCAACTGTACCAAAAACCAATACAAAAAAGGGCAAACCAGAAAAGGTATAATTACCAACTCAGGCGGTACAGTTTTGCTGGTACCGTAAACTAAAATCCAACCACTCCAAATCAGCGCGGGCGCCATCATTACCAGCCACAGCAGCCATATCGGAGTCCGGGTGATGCGGCTGGTGCCGTTCTGCAACAAGTAGTACGATATCAGCCCCAATACGAACAACCATAGTAAAAAGAACATAATATTTATCCCATTCCCTTCTGAAATACTTCCTTGAAACAACAGAGTTTAGTCTCCAAACAACCCAGGCCCGTGCTCGACAATATCCTTGCTTTCCCGCCTAACCGGGAAACTCTGGGTGCAACAGCCTATTTCATTGTAGAAAACCAAACTAACATCCTGGTGGATTGTCCCGCTTGGGATGAGATTAACCAAACATTTTTGCGGGAACACGGCGGCGTGCGACTGCTGTTTCTCACTCACCGCGGCGCTATCGCCAAGGCGCGGGAGATTCAGGAAGCCACGGGGTGCGAGATCCTGATTCAAGAGCAGGAAGCTTATTTACTGCCGGGTTTGAAGGTAACGGTTTTTGAGCGAGAATTTGTTTTGAGCGATGGAATCAAAGCATTTTGGACTCCTGGCCATTCTCCTGGTTCCTCTTGCCTTTATCATAGTGGCAGCGGTGGAGTGCTGTTTTCGGGTAGGCATTTGCTCCCTAACCGAGAAGCCGCCCCAGTACCGCTGTGGACGCCAAAAACTTTTCACTGGCCCCGGCAAATTAACAGCGTGAAGTCAATTATCGATCGATTTTCGCCGGAAACTTTACAGTATATTTGTCCCGGTGCAAATACTGGTTTTTTGCGGGGAAAAGGATCGATCGATCGAGCTTTTGAGCAATTAGCCAATCTGGATTTAGCTGTTTGTTTGCAGTCAAAAGCTGAACCCTAATAAATGTCTGCTGCAACATCGAAAAATGATCGGACGCGCTAATTATAGCGGTAAGGTGCGCCCTGACGCACCCGACATTATTCTTCCGTCTGTTAAAGAGCGAGGAAAGTTTGTATAGTGGCGGTTACAACCGCCTATTCTTATGGAAAAAACCGAAAAACAAAAAATGCTCGCCGGCGAATTGTATTTAGCTGCTGATGAGCAATTAATTTTAGAGCGCCAACGAGCTCGCCGCCTCGCCAGAACTTACAATTCTACCCGCGAAGACGAACCAGACAAACGGTTAGAAATTCTCGCAGAATTGTTCGGTGCAGTTGGCCCCAAAGTTGAAATCGAGCCGCCTTTTTACTGCGACTTCGGCAGCAATATTTATGCGGGAAACGGATTGTACATGAATTTTGGCTGCGTGATTCTCGACTGCAATCGAGTTAACATCGGCGAAAATTTGCTGTGCGGCCCCAACGTGCAAATTTACACTGCTTTTCACCCCACAGATCCGGAAATCAGACTTTCTGGCCTCGATCTCGCCGCTGAAATTAATATTGGCAATAATGTTTGGATTGGCGGCGGCAGTATTATTTGCCCGGGAGTCACTATTGGCGACAATAGCACGATCGGCGCGGGCAGTGTTGTTGTCAAAGATATTCCCGCAAACGTCGTAGCGGCGGGGAATCATTGCCGAATCATCCGGCATCTACCTTAATGTGGTACGATCGACACACTCGTGCGATCTGCTCCTTGGAGCTTAACCCAAAAATTTTAGGTATTAGAACAGCCGGTTTGAGATTTTTTAGGTAAAATTCCCGAAAAAAACCGTGGAAAAAATCTAAAATCTCAAATCTAAAATCGCTGAATTTCTCGTTCCCGGTTTCCACACTACCAAGCTTTTCTTATGACGACTGCAACAGTTTATCCCAACGCTCCCGATCTCTGCACCGACGACTACATAGCAGTCGGTGTAGCTACCTGCTTCATTAAAGAAGAAGGCGAAGTTTTTGAAGTGCAAGTAATCGAAGCTATTCCCTCAGCAGCTTTAGAAGCAATTTTGAAGGGAATTCCCACATCTTATTTAATGATTTGCGGGACGACTTTGGGAGCAGTGCTCGACGGCGAAACACCCAAAATGTTACCCGAATTCCCGACATCAGCTCAGTTTAGCGAAGAATTTGCCTTTCGGGCGATCGCCGCTGCCCGCACTTACAAAATCCGCCCCCAAGCTCAACTTCACATTCCCTTGGGAACAGTTCGCAACGACTTTACTTATTCCTTAGAACGTAAAAGAGTGCTCAACTCCGAGCGCGTCATTCGCACTGAAGACAATGTGAAACAGCACGAACACACTCACAAGGTTCTTTAAACAAATCCCGCAACTGGGGCAATTTAACAGTGCCTCAGCCAGCGGATGCACCGAAAATAGTTTTGATTGTTGAGATGTAAATTAAAGATATAACAAGTTTTTCCTTCATTAATAATGAACAAAAAACTTTTAATATGTCGTTATTAAGCAATACTGCAGACGGTTTTTGATTACCAAGCATAGAATAAGGGTTTCAAGGCAATTCGGCAATCGAAGTATCAACGGAAAATCTAGGGTTTCAGATTACAAACTAAAAACAGCCTGGACTATTGATTAAGACAAACACCAAACATCTCAACCTAAAAAGTCTACTGCTCACATCACCTAAATAACATTAATTATTAACGACTGTAAAAAAGAATTAAGTAGTTAATAATTTTTTTTATTTTTCAAAAATGTGGTATGATATTATTCCTGTTTAACAAAGTAATATCAAATCGGGTAGCATCGGAATTAATATTACCCACCGCTTTCGAGACGGCACGGCGCCGTGTCCCTACAATTAATCTGGGTAGGGAAACGGCACGGCGCCGTGTCCTTTATATCATAAGGAGTGCAACCGGAAACGAGAGGAGCCGCTCGGCGGGAAAAAATTAAAAAATCCCCGCAATTATTGAATGCTAGTAGTTTAAGACTACTGGCAGGCGGGCGAGTAGATCGTAGGTGAGCTAAGAATTTCAATCTCACAAATTGGTCAAACCATGCGAAGCTTTGCGAGAGTAAAGTGGTGGAAATTAACTCGACTATTGCCAGCGAGATTAAAGGGCGAATACCATCTTGGGTACCAAACTGCGCTCTTAATTTTGGGGGGAACAGTTCTGGCAGCTAGCATCACTGGTTGTATTAGCTATCAAAGCGTTCACCGCTTGATTATCACCAAAAGCGAGCGAAATGCTTTCTTAGAAGTTAGGGATCGAGCCAACAAGATCGATCGCTGGCTCGGCACTAGAAAGGCTGAGATCGAAATCCTCGCCAACACTCCTCCCGTTCGTTCGATGAATTGGTCAGTGGCAGAGCCTTATTTAAAATCGGAAGTAAATCGACTGCAAGAATTTCAGCACTTCGCATTAATTGAGCCCAACGGTTCTTATTTCACCACAAAAGTCGGCAGAGCGTTGATTACTGTGAGCGACCGCCAACACTTCAAAAAGGCAATGGCTGGGGAAGTCTATGTTTCCGATCCTACCATTTCTCGCACGCTCAAAGGACAAAGTATTGTTCCCATTTCGGCTCCGGTGTGGTCAAATTCGGCAAATTCTATTGATAAAACAGCACAAAAGCCGATCGGAGTAATGAACGGCGTCATTAGCATCGACCGAATTGCCGAAGTAGTAGGAAAGCTGGAATATGGCGCAGGAACTTACGCTTTTGTTCTGAATTCTCAAGGAGTGCCGATTGTGCATCCCGACGCTGGATTAATCGGAAATATCGACAATTCGGCTCCCAGTCTTTTAGAGTCTGCAGAGGCTAATTTGGCAAATGTAGCCCGGGAGATGGTTTATCAAAAAACGGGCATTGTGCTGACTCAAATCAACGGCGCCAGAGTTTATGTTGCCTATCTTCCATTAGAACAAGCTGAATGGTCGCTAGCCCTCGTAATTCCCCGCGAAAATGTCGAAAAAGAACTCCTTCCTTTCAAGATACTAGCAGTAGCCGCCGGCCTACTTGCAGCCGCAGCTATTTTCGCAGCAATTGTGGCGCTCAAGCTGTTTGCCCTAAATTGCATTCGCAGACGCACAGAAGCCCTTCTCCACCGCTTGACCGGCCGCATTCGCGCTTGCTTGCACCTCGATCGCATCCTCCAAACTACAGTAGACGAACTCGGTACTTTACTGAAGCTCGATCGAGCAATTTTCGCATGGTACGATCCCCGACAAGATACTTTAGAATTTGGCTGGGAATATTGCCGGGAAGGTTTGCCGGGGCGCTTGGGAATATTTGGTGTTCCAGGAGGGCCCTCTGGAGATTTAGCTGCACGGCTTCACCGCTGCGAAACGATTCTGCTACATAAAACCGCCGCCGCTGATGCCACAGCCTCTGAGGAACACGCCTATATCGAACTCACAAATAGTCACTACGCAGCAGTACCCGTATTAACTCAGACTAATCGGCTCGGATATCTGTTCGCCTGTGCAAATCGGCGGTTTGCGACTCCCGACGAGGTGGAAGTTTTGGAAGCAATTGCAGACTTACTGGGAGTCGCTATTTCCCAATCCCAACTCCACGGGCAAATTCAAGATAACTTCAAACTTTTAGAAGAAGTATTAGTCAAACTCAGAAGAACCGAAGAGCATTTAGTACAACGCGAAAGAATGACCAGTGTCGGTCAACTAGCCGCCGAGGTTGTCCAGGAAATTAATAACCCGATTAACTTTATTTACGGTCGGCTGATTCACCTGAACGATTATATCAAATACTTGCTCCATATAATTCGCCTCTATCGCGAACAATATCCTGAACCAGGGCGGCGAATTGAAAAAAAAATAGAGACAGGCGACCTAGATTTTATCAGCCAAGAGTTGCCGAACATTCTCAATTTCTTGAAAATAGGAGCCGATGGCATTCGCCAGATAGTCCTGGCTTTGCGAAAATTTTCACTTCCTGACGAAGCCAACAAAGAACACGCCAACGTTAATGAGAGCATCGACAATATTTTGGTGTTGCTCGCTCACAAACTGGAACAAAAAATATTAGTAGTCAAGGAGTACCACAACCTGCCCCCAATTTTGTGTTATCCCGGTCAACTGAGCCAGGTATTCGCGAGTCTCATTATCAATGCTATTGATGCAGTTAAAACGATTGAAAACTCGGCTCAACTTATTACAATCAAAACCGATATTGTCGAGGAATATACAGGCAGATTTATTGTTGTATCGATCGCCCACAACGGGTCCACAATTCCACGGGAAATTCTACACCGAATATTTGACCAGTTTGGCCATACTAAATCATTTAAAAATTTTACAGGATTGGAGTTGTCGGTTTGCTATAAAATTATTGTAGAATTGCACGGCGGCAGGCTGACAGTTGAATCTCCAGTGCAATCTCAAAATAAATCTCAAACTGGGGGCGGTGCTGAGTTTAGGGTAATATTGCCGCTCTTTTGATATCGCATTTTGCCGCCAGGGAAACCCGTCGCAAATCTTGCCAGCAAGCTCCGCGAAAAGCTTAATTTGGCTTTGCAGTGAAGACTTTAGTCCTCATAAAAGGGAGGGCTGAATTCCTCACTAAAAACCTAACGATCATTTGTTAACCAAAATTGCTATAATAGGATTAGGGAAATAATAAAGGTGCAACCACAGCAAACAACCAGCCTCCCATGACCAAGACTTCCGCAAGCATTAATAAAATATTTCTGTTCATTTTCAAATTAAGCATTTTCACATTAAGAGCGATCGACCAAAGAGCGAATTTTCTTCCACCAAGCCGCCGGCGAATCCTCTGGGCGATAGGCGGCATCAAACATCGACACAATTAGTGGCAAACCCCCCACTTTCGCACTCATCAACAAGTGCATTGCCAGACAAAACACCAATACCACCCAACCAGAAGCGTGTAAATAATACCAAGCCTGCGTCAATTCCCCAGCCGGCAGCCATTCTTCCTTAACCATACTGCCAGAAGCGAGCGAAAAAGTCAGTGCCAGCAACATCAACGTATTCACAATCCGGTGCAAGCTGTACCACCACATCGGTTTGCCCAACTGCGTTAGTTTCCCAAAAGAATCCCGCTGCACTAAGCGTTTTTGACCTGCGTGGAAACTGTACAATGCAAAAGCCGGCATTATTCCTAACAGCAACATCTTGCCAAAAGTGCCGTGAATCCCGATAATATCTGCAATCTGAGGCACGGGGACTTTGCCAAACCGCCCATCGTAGGTGTTGTAAACCAGAAATGCGCTCAAAATTGCTAAAAGGGCGATCGCAGCATTAACTCCATGCAGTAACCTGAGCAGCAATGGCTGGTAGGGTCTAGATTGCGGCATAGTCAATTCTGCTACTTGATAAATAATCTTTTACAGAATATAGCTAAGCGCTGATTTTTTCAACCCTTGCCAATTGTGAAACCAATATGATTAAAAAATGAAGTGAATATGATAAAACTGCAATTATGTCAAATTTTAGTGTAAAGTAAAACAGTCAAGAGAAACACTTTACCTATAATATCTAACACTTTACCAAAATGGATGCAGCCACTACCATATTACTTTCCTTGGGACTCGCAGCAGATGCTTTTGCTGTAGCTGTTTCCAGCGGTTTAGCAATCAAACACATGAAGATCAATAAAGCTTTAAAAATTGCCTTATTTTTCGGAGTTTTTCAAGCTTTAATGCCCGTAATAGGATGGTTAATCGGTCTTAGTTTTAGTTTTTTGATCACACCGATCGACCATTGGATAGCTTTTGGGCTTTTGAGTTTTATTGGCGGTAGAATGATTTATGAATCGCTGCAAAGCGAAGAATGCGAGAAAAAGTTTAATCCCTTAGATACGGGGACTTTGATAACGCTGTCGGTGGCGACGAGTATCGATGCCCTCGCAGTTGGTCTCGGATTTGCAGTGCTAAAAACTTCGATCGGCCCTGTCGTTAGTGCTATCGGATTTATTACTTTCTTGGTCGTATTTGCTGGCGTGTTTATCGGTCACAAGTGCGGCAACTTATTTGGAAATAAAATAGAGTTCCTCGGAGGCGTAATTTTAATTGCGATCGGCAGCAATATCTTATTTTCGCATTTAACAGAAGTGTCGGCAGTCTTTAGTAATGGGTAATTGGTAATTGATACTCCTTCCAGGCTATGCCTGGAAACACATACCCGGAGGCTGTGCCTCCAATGCCCAATTCGCAAAAAATGCTATAACAGCAATATTGCGTTACAAGGAAAAAAATTCCGTGATTAAACTTTACGGCGGAGCCCAAAGCAGGGCATCAATTGTCAAGTGGTATCTAGAAGAAATAGGGGTTCCCTACGAATTCGTCACCCTAGATCTGCAGGCAGGGGAACACTTGCAGCCAGAGTATCTGGAAATTAACCCGATCGGCAAAGTACCGGCAATTGTTGATGGAGATTTTAAAGTTTGGGAATCCGGCGCAATTCTGCTGTATTTAGCTCAAAAATATGGTAAGATGCCCCAGACTTTGGAGCAGCAAGCTGAAATTGTGCAGTGGGTCATTTTTGCCAACGCGACGCTGGGGTCGGGAATATTTACAGAAGCAACTCGCGATCGCGAAACTCCCCGCTTGTTAACACCGCTTAATCAAATCTTCGAGAAACAGCCGTTTGTAATGGGTGATGAATTCGGCGTCGCCGATGCAGCAGTCGGGTCAATATTGGCTTACATTCCGATGGTGCTAAAACTAGACCTCAGTCCTTATCCGGCTGTTGTAGATTACATGAAGCGGATCTCAGAAAGACCGGCATTCAAAAGTGCGATCGGCGGTAGCTGAAGGCAGAAAGAACAACGAGACAAAACTTAATACCTAAAAGCAGGGGCAATTCAAAAATTGCCCCTGCTTTTTAGGAAATCAAACTTATCTAAATCCGACAGCCGCCTGCCAAACAAAAGCCAGCAGCAAGAAAAATACGGGAATGACCGGCAAAACATTAACCAAAGGCTCAAAAATCGAATAAGCTTCGGGCAGTTTTGCTAAGAGTAATGCAGCTTCCATGAATCAACCTACCTATCCAACAGAATTTTCATAATTGTCGCATATCTTTACCCAAGGCAATCACGATCGATCGACTCTCGGTGCAAGCCAGTAGGCAAACTCTTCAGTAAATCGATCGGCAAAAATCGCCTCCCGCATCCTCCCCGTAAAGCGAATCAACTCCGTCACATTGTGAATCGCCAGCAAAGTATACCCCAGCACTTCGTTAGCCCGCGCCAAATGGGCCAAATAAGCGCGACTGAATTTTTGGCAGGTATAACAAGGACAAGACTCATCCAGCGGCGCAAAATCCTCCCGGAACCGAGCATTTTTCAAACTCCAGCGTTCCCCACCAACAAAAGCCGTCCCGTGGCGGGCCAGCCGAGTCGGAATCACGCAGTCAAACATATCTACGCCACTGGCCACCGCCAACGCCATTTCCCGATAAGTCCCAATCCCCATCAAATAACGCGGTTTATTTGCCGGCAACAGAGGCGCTGTCACCTTCACAATCTCTGCAATCAAATCCCCCGATTCCCCCACACTAACGCCGCCGATGGCGTAGCCTGGTAAATCCAAATCTACCAACTGGTTCGCCGCGCGCGATCGCAAATCGGGGAAAACACCCCCCTGGACGATGCCAAACAAAGCTTGATCCGGGCGCGAGTGAGCTTGAATGCAGCGTTGCAGCCAGCGGTAAGTGCGATTTGTGGCAGCCTCCACCTCTTCCCGCGTAGCGGGGTAAGGGGGACACTCGTCAAAGGCCATAATCACATCAGCGCCCAACTCATTCTGAATTTCGATCGATCGTTCCGGCGTCAAATTAATCATGCGGCCATCCCGGGGAGAGCGAAAAGTCACCCCGTCATCAGTAATCTTCCGCATTTGGCTCAAGCTAAACACCTGAAAGCCACCCGAATCCGTCAGCATCGGGCCCGGCCAAGCCATAAATTTGTGCAATCCGCCCGCGCCTGCGACAATTGCTTCCCCCGGCTGCAAGTGCAAGTGATAAGTATTTGCCAAAACCATTTGAGAACCCGCCGCCTCAAGATGTGCCGGGGTCAAAGTTTTGACATTAGCTAGCGTCCCCACTGGCATAAATTTAGGCGTTTCCACAACACCGTGGGGAGTGGCAAAAACCCCTGCACGCGCTTGGGTATGGCTGCAATTAGCCTGACATTTAAAAGAAAATTTCGCCCTGTCCTCAGTCATTAGTCCCCGATGCTCGTTAACCGCTACTCGGCCGTCCGTGTTATCTAATCTATTGTTGTTGACATCGCGACAAAAAACTCATGACCCCGCCCAAAAACGGATACAAGTTTCCGACAATCGTCGTGGAGGGCAAAAAATTTTAGACCTTAGTTCTAACTCCCAGATTCAATGCTGCAAGTAAATCTAAAATCTAAAATCGACTGACTGACGATTAAAACGGGGAATCATCGTCGTCCAATTGTAGATCCCAGTTTCCTGAGAGTACCTGATCGACAACCGCATCCAAAGCCGCAGCATTTAAATTCCGGGCGAATTGCTCTTGCAAAGGATTGGAGAGGGGAATTAACCGCAACTGCCGTCCATCTTGAATCAGGTCAAAATAAGCACCATCTTCAGGGGACTGTTTAAGTTCCAGGTAATCAAAACTATACACGTTCAAATAAAGCGCATGGTTGGCAATTAGGGTAGAACGGTGGGGGTTGGCGAAGACTTCGAGTACATAACCTTCCCCTTCGCTATAAATCTCGCCATCTTGTATGTGAAGGTAGCGAACACGTCCTAAATCAAACAGCAATCTTTTGATATCGCGTTTGTTGACGACAATCCCTGTATCGATGATGCAAGGAGCAACTACCCTGTTATTCAATTGATCGTGACTCATGGAGTAAAAGCCTCTGTTGTAGTATTTTCCCGTCTTGAACATCAGGGAGTTAGCTAGAATTCTTGGGAAGGGAAACGCGGATCTTGAGTTTAGTCATTTTAGATAGGGAGCTTTGGGATCGCTGCCGACAGAGGTTTTCCGGGGAAAAGAGCCGGCGACAGGAGGAATGCTCGATCCAAAAAACTAGGGTGTTACAGTCCAATTCTGGCACACGCTAATCGATTGACAACTGCATACCAGATGAAAAATTTTCTATCTTATGGTGCATGATAAATGGGTTCGCTCTACGATCGACTTTTTCCGGAATCAAGGCGCTGCCATCGCAGCCGCAGTCGCTTTTTATACTTGTTTGCCGGTACCAGTGTCTTGGACTTTGGAGTTTCGGGGCATTGCCCGCTTGGCACCGGCGATCGGGCTTTTGATTGGGGGGATGCTGGGACTGGGGGATGTTGGGTTGCAGTTGTTGGGAATGCCTGCTCTGACTCGATCGGCCTTGGTGGTAGTCTCGGGCATCGCCGTGACTGGCGGGCTGCACCTAGACGGGGCAATGGACGCGGCGGACGGGCTGGCTGTACCCGACCCCGTGCGTCGGCTGGAAGTCATGCGGGACAGCGTTACAGGAGCCTTTGGGGCGATGGCTGCGATCGCGATCGTGCTGCTGAAAACTGCCGCTCTCTCGGACTTGAATAACTATCGGTGGCTGGCTTTGATGGGCGTGGCCGGTTGGGGAAGGTGGGGCCAACTGGTGGCGATCGCCCGCTATCCATATCTGCGGGCAGAGGGTAAGGGAGCTTTTCACAAAGAATCTATTTATTCTCCTTTTGATTTTATCCCAGGGGTGCTTTTGCTGCTGAGTTTGAGCGTGGTGCAAGTTGTCTTGGAGGGCGATCGGTGGCTGTTGGCGGTGGGGATGGCTTTGGGGGGAAGTGCGATCGGAATTTTTGCCGGAGCCTGGTTTAACCACCGTTTGGGCGGCCACACGGGCGATACTTACGGTGCTGTAGTCGAGTGGACGGAGGCTTTGTTGCTGTGTCTTTTGGCGGCATTGGAAGGTTAAACAGTTGACAGTTGACAGCGAGTTTTTAGCATGGGGATTTAAACAATTGATATCAAATCCGATAGCATCGGAATTGTAAAATCGAGTCATATCAAATCCGCGCTTCATAGTCCTGTATTCATCTCTCTCCGATGTTCCTCTGTGTTCTCTGCGCCCTCTGTGGTTAAATCATTCCGATGCAACCGGAAACGATTTGATAGTTGATAGTTGATAGTTCACAGAGAAAATTATATCGGAGTTTTTGCTGTCCATTGTCCACTGTCAATTGTCCTAATTGTCCAATGTTAACCTTGAGCCCGATCGACCGCAGCCTGCAATTTTTCCCCCAGTATCTGAACGTGAGGTTCTTTTAACATCCCAAGGTGGTCGCTAGGAATCTCGTGAACCTCTATTCCTCCCGTAATTACCCTACCCCAACCTAATTCGAGGTCAGCCCCAAACGCCTCCGCACTCTCAACTGCCTTGAAAACAGAGGCCCCACCCGTATAAACTCCCCCTGCATAATATTTCAAGGCCTGATGATTTAATTCCCTATGAGTGAAGTTTTCCAAATAAATTGGCAGGGGACGCCCCACCGCCCGGTACAAATTGCACAAAATTCTCCACTGAATCTCAGTGAGATTCTCGATTTTCCCGCTCAGATTGCTCTTCGCTTTATTCATAAATGCACCGGGGGTGAGACGTAAAATTCTCATTATGCCTTCACTGCGCTTCATCTCAAATGAATTGTTGAAAGCATCCGGCCCGTAAGTGTCCAACAATCCCAGCAAAGCTACCTTCTCACCTAGATCGTGAAGTTGCCGAGCCATCTCAAAAGCTACCGTCCCCCCAAAAGATACTCCTAACAGAAGATAAGGGCCGTGTGGCTGAAAAGTTTGCATTTCTTTTATGTAATAAGCTGCCAATTCCTCAACTCGATTGGGGGGAGCCAATTTTTCATCCATAATCTGGGTTGACAGTCCCAAAACAGGCTGCGATCGATCGATATAATTCATTAAAGGACGATAAAATTCCAATCCTCTGCCGAGCACGTGGATGCAGAAAAGAGGCGGTTTGTAACTTCCTGTTCCCGGTTGAATCACCACCATTGACGGAGAAGGTGACGACCATTCCGGTTCGCGGAGAATGTCAGCCAATTGCTCAACTGTTGGCGATTGGAAAATAGCAGACAGTGGCAGCTTTTTGTCGAAGACTTTCTCAATTTCCGCTAATAGGCGCGCTGCTAGCAGGGAATGTCCTCCTACCTCAAAGAAATTGTCCCTGATTCCCATTGAATCGATGCCTAAAACTTGTTGCCAAATTTCTGTCACTTGGAGCTCTAATTGGTCGCGCGGGGCAACAGCACTTGTTTCATTGGGCGCAGCGTCGCTAGATTGCCACTTTTGAGTTGCCAAAGCGCGGCGGTCAACTTTGCCGTTGGGGTTTAAGGGCAAAGCGTCGAGGAACACAAACCCAGCAGGTATCATGTAGTCTGGCAGTCTCTCTTGCAGGAAGCCGCGCAGGGTACCGGCTGCGAGAATTTGACCTGGGCGGGAAACTGCATAAGCTGCGAGACATTTATTGCCCGAAGCATCTAACTGAACTGCGATCGCCGCTTGGCTGACATCTGGATGTCCGGCGAGCACAGCCTCAATTTCTCCTACTTCTATGCGGAAGCCGCGAATCTTTACCTGATTGTCGGTGCGTCCGAGGTACTCGATGTTACCGTCACTCAGGTAGCGGGCTAAATCCCCTGTTTTGTAAAGGCGATTTGAGGAAGGAAGAAGGAAGAAGGAAGAAGGAAGAAGGCTTGAAACTGATCGATATTCTGCATTTTCCAATCCATCTTCTTTGCTTGTAAAAGGATTCGGAATAAACCTTTCGGCTGTCAAATCCGGGCGGTTGAGGTAGCCTCTGGCCAAGCCGGCGCCGCCTGCATACAATTCCCCCGGAACGCCGATCGGCACTGGCTGCAAATACCGATCGAGTATGTAAACTTGAGTATTGGCGATCGCCCGCCCGATGGGAACGGAATTGCTAATTTCACTGGCAGAGTCGATCGGCGCGCAGCAAGTAAAAGTCGTATTTTCGGTCGGTCCGTAACCGTTAATTAATTTGCAGTTTGGAACTTCTCGCAGCAACTTCTGGACGTGGGGAACAGATAAAACGTCGCCGCCTGCCAACAGTTGGCGCACACCCTTTAAATCCTCAATGCGATCGTCCACCATCAAGTGAAACAGTCCGGCTGTCAGCCACAAAATTGTCACTTTGTATAAGCGAATCGCCTCTCCCAACTCTGCCAAAGATGGGCTGCCGGGAGGGAATACCGCCAGTTGCGCCCCGTTTAGCAGCGATCCCCAAATTTCCAAAGTCGAGGCGTCGAAGGAAATCGGAGCAAGTTGCAGGAAGACTTCTGCTCCGGTGAGGCTGGCGAAATTAGTGTCTTTGACTAACCGGACTACGCCCCGGTGGACGACGCAAACGCCTTTGGGCTTGCCTGTCGAGCCTGAAGTATACATTACATAAGCTAGATTGTCTGCATTAGCGAGACTGGCTGGGTTTATCTCACTTTGTGCGTCTATTGTTTCCTGCGTCGCATCCAGGCAAATTACTTTTGCTCCGCACTCGGGAAGTCTTTCTACTAGGTTCTGTTGAGTCAAAAGCACCGATATTTGGGCGTCTGACAGCATGAAATCCAGTCGCTCTTTGGGATAAGCGGGGTCTAACGGCAAGTAAGCCGATCCGGCTTTGAGAACAGCCAAAAGTGAGACGATCGCCTCGATCGAGCGATCGAAACAAATGCCCACTAAAACTTCCGGGCCAGCCCCCAAAGTTTGCAAGTAATGTGCGAGTTGATTGGCGCGACAATTTAGCTGTTGGTAGGTTAGCTGTTGCTCTCCAAAAACTACGGCTACAGCGTCGGGAGTTTGCTCTGCTTGAACTTCAAATAGTTGGTGAATGCAGGCAGATTCGGGATAATTTGTTTGAGTGTTGTTCCACTCAACTAATAGCTGTTGCCGTTCCGCTGCCGTCAAAATTGGCAAGTTTTGCAGCGGACACTGAGGATTAGCAACTATGCCCTCTAACAGCACTTCAAATTCACCCATGCGGCGGCGGATTGTCGCAGCATCAAATAAGTTGGTATTGTACTGGCACTCCAGCACGAGTTTGTTTTTTGTTTCGCTGGCATTTACTGCCCATTCAAAGTTTTCATAATTTCTTGGGTTCGAGAAGACTTCCGCTTTAAAACCTTCAAAATTAAGCTGATCTTCCGTAAGTTGCACATCCAAATTAAAAGTTACAGGCACTAGCGGAATGCGACTGAAATCCCGCGGCACTGCTAGTTTTTTTACCAGAGTACCGAAGGTTAGCTGCTGGCAGTCGAGAGCATCTAAAATTGCCGTGCGGCGCGATCGCAAATAATCGATAAAAGATTGTTCCTCGTTAATGCGGGTGCGGATCGGCAACAAGCTCACGCAGTGTCCCGCAAGCTTGTCTTTTCCCCCAACCAGTTGTCCCGCCGCAGGCATTCCGACAACCAAATCCTCTTGCCCGCACAAGCGGTACATAAAAGCTTCAAATCCAGCAAACAGAGTTGTAAAAAAGCTGCATCCTGCTTTTTTGCCCAGGCGTTTGAGGTTAGCAACCAAATCTCGATTGAGTTCCCAATCTTCCCGCGAACCCTGGTAAGTTCTCAAAGCAGGTCGCGATCTGTCTGTCGGCAAATCTAGCACCGGAATTGTGCTTGAAAACTGTTCTAACCAATACTTTTCAGCCTCAATAATTTCGGTTGTTGTTGAGTTTTCTTCTTGTGAAATTGCGTATTCTATAAAACTTTCTGGCTGGGGAAGATTCGCAGCTAACCCTTGCTGTCTGGCAGAATAAATTGCACCTAAATCCGGGATTAGTATGCCCCAAGACCAGCCATCGCAAACGATGTGGTGGCCGGTGAGAATAACGATGTACTCCTGTTCTTGCAGCTTAATAATTTGACTGCGAAACAGCGGTCCGCGCACTAGATTGAAAGGGTGATCGACTTCTTGACGGCGCAAATGTGCTAATTTCGATTCGCGATCGCGAGCGTCCACAATTGACAAGTCGATCGCCGGAATGTCGAGTTTGACCGACGACGCAATACAAAGAGTCGATCCGTCTGGGCTAAATGTTGTCCGCAGCGCCTCGTGCCGCTGCACCAATTCCTGAATGGAAAATCGGAGAGATTCAATGTCGAGGTTTCCTTGCAACCGCAGACACATCGACTCGTTGTAAGCGCAATTTGCCTCGTCTCCCATTTGCACGGCAATCCAGATTTCTTTCTGCGATTCTGTCGCGGGTACGCAAGCAAAAAGTTCTCCGCCGGCCAAAGGATCGAAATCTACAGCAGTAAGTTTTGGTTGTAAATCTGCGGTTTTTTTCATTCGCTATTAACAGTAGTGCAACTAAATAAATTAAATTGTCTTTGTTGTAATGGAGATTTGTTTGAAAGAGGTAGATTGGGATTTACCGTTGAGTAGGGGGGGGTTTATGAGATTATTAGTCAGAGACAATTATTGTTGGTCAAACCCGCCCCTACGGGATTTACAGCAGATTCAATCGATAGAGGGAGTAACTAACCAGAATTTGGTATTACTCCGTCCCCATCAATTTTTCCCGAGCACTCAGCAAAGCACCTGCACCAGTCAGATAAGCATTAATCATCTTGGCTTTGAGCGAATTTTTGCCTCTGGGGATGCAACATTCGTTAGTAAAAAATTCCCAGTTTGATTCGCAAAGTTGGTCAAATGCTACGGAAATTGTTAAAGTCAGCGACCTTGCCGTGTGATACCAGCCGCAGGGAATAAACAGCGTTTCACCGGCTGAGATTGTAATAGTTGTTGGCGTAGCTTCAGCCAAAAGCGGATATTTTTTTAAGTCCGGATTGTGATGGTTTTCAATCTCAGATAGCCAAGGCGCACCTGGTTTTGGGTAAAGATACTTTTGCTGCTCCGGGGGAAAAATTATAAATTCTTTTTCCCCGTAAATTTGATTGATATACGCATAAAGCCCGAGAAAATCGTAGTGCAAATAAGGAAATTCTCCGCCCGGCCCGCCGAAGAATATTTCTAAGTCGTACAAATCATTGAGCAGCATATTAGGGATTAAGCTGCTGTGCGTGCGATCGGGTGTGGCAATACTCGGTCTGGGAGAAACATCGGGTTCTAAATCGGCAAAATCTTTGCGAACATTTAGTTTGAAAGGATAGGGAGCCGGATTCTGTTTTGTGGAATTCTTTAGTAAATCGAACAATTTGTTGAGTGTGTAAATCTTACCACCTATTTCAATTTCTCGATCGCCAAAGTTTTCTTGAAAATACTCCGGCGTAAATTTTGTTTTGGCAGGCCAATCTTTTGATAAATCTGTGAAAATAACTGGTTTGCCTGGATTGCGGTACTCGCTGACGAATTCTTGGTGAGTCAGACCTGTGCGGCGGTCTATTTTAAGAGTTTTTGCGGTTTGGAGCATTTGCGTTTTTCCTGGGTTTGTTAGTGGAAATTTATGGCCGATTTGAAAAGTTGGTAGATTGCAATTTGCCGTTGGGTGGGGGCGGGTTTTTGAGATTGTGGATTTGTGGCTATTATGGTTGGTGGACCCGCCCCTACAGGTCGATCGCGATTCGCCATTGGGTGGGGGCGGGTTTTCGAGATGGTCTGTCTTAGGCAGTTACGGTTGGTAAAACCCGCCCCTACAGGATTTAATTACCAACCCTAACCGTCAATTTGATAAACTATCTCCTACTTGTAAATGTTTTCCTGGACGCTCTGGATCTGCGATGTACCAAGCTGGATTGCCATTAGGATCCCGCCCTAATTGGGCACCGGGTACGGGAGAATTGTTTGCGAAAGCAGTTGACGATTTCGATCCATTTGTATGGCCATTCTTGTTAAAATCGATCGCCTTAACATTCCCACCAGATGGAGCTGCCAAAAATCCGGCTGACTGCAATTCGGCAATGCTGTTTTTAAATGCTTCCTTGGCAAAAGCAATATCTGCGTCGGAATGCGCTAGCGTCAGAAAACACGGGCGGTGATCCCAAATGTGAATTCCTTTTTCCCGCAGCGAGTAAAACAGAAGTTCTCCATGAGTAAAATCTTGGGGGTAGGTGATTTTGAACAGGGAACCAAAGTTTTTAACTGTGAAAGGTGCTTGCTCTCGATCGAACATGGCGTTCAATTCTGCAACGAATTTGTCGGTTTTGGCATTGAGTTCGCGCTGCAATTTCGGCCCGCCGCGCTTCAAATATTCGAGAGATGCCTTGGCCGCTGCTAAAGTCAGGGGATGGCGCACAAAAGTCCCTGCAAAATAGGTAACGCCAACTTCCGGGAACGAGTCGTCGCCGAACTGCCAAAAACCGCCGTCTAAAGCGTCCATCCAGGCTGATTTGCCCGCGATTACCCCAATCGGCATCCCGCCGCCGACGACTTTGCCGTAGGTGCCGATATCCGCTTGTACGCCGAAATATTCTTGGGCGCCGCCGGGTGCAATGCGGAATCCAGTAATCACTTCGTCCATAATGAAGGCGCAACGGGCTTGCTCGGTAATCCGGCGCACTTCGTGGAGGAATTCTCGCGGTTGCCAGTCGGGACGGCGGCTTTGTACCGGTTCTACCATGATGGCTGCAAACTCGCCCGCCCGTGCTTTGAGGATTTCTAGGGATTCTGGTTCGCCGTAGTCGAGGATTAGGGTATTGTCAACAGCGGATTGGGGAATTCCCGGTGCTGCGGCGAGCGATCGCAGTTTTTTGGTGCCGCGCACGATCACTTCGTCGAAAATTCCGTGATAGTCTCCGGTAAACATGACGATCGTACTGTTGCCAGTGACGGTGCGGGCTAGGCGCATTGCGCCCAAAACTGCCTCAGAACCGGTGTTGCAGAAGGCGGCGCGATCGTGTTTGGTCATCTCGCACACGAGCTCGGCAACTTCTCCGGCTAGCGGTGTTTGCGGGCCGATTTCATACCCGCGCTGCATTTGAGCTGCGATCGCTTCTGTAATAAATGCAGGCGAATATCCGAAAAAGTTCGACCCGAAACCGTTTGTTAAATCTACATACTCGTTACCGTCTTCATCCCAAAGTTTAGAACCCGACGATCGCCCAACCACGATCGGATAAACCAACTCTTTCATCGTCCGGTTAAACCCTGAAACTACCCGCGGATCGGCGAGGTGGTGGCGGTGTTTCTGAGTGTACTGTTTGGATTTCTGAGTTCGCGCCGTATATCGCTTGACAAATGCTTCTAAATATGAAGATTGCTGCGGAGTTAATCCGTCGCGATCGGAGGTGTCGATGCGGGCGGCAGCACCGAACACCTTTTTTGGTTCTGCTGTTGGTTCCGCTGTTGGTGCGATCGCGCTGCCGTTAGTCTGGGATGGGGGGATATGTTGAACGGGTGCGGGCGACTGCGGCATAACTTGACCGTTGGCTGCAGGTGCCGGCTGTGCGGGAACCAAACCAGCGCCGCCCAAAAGTTCTAGCTGTCGCGACATAATTTGCAACTGCTGCCCGATCAAGTATTCGAGATTGCCAGACTGTACGGGATTCAAAATTTGAGGCCCAGGGCTGGGTAAGGGCAGATTTACAGGGGCGCTGACTGCAACGGGAGTGGCAATGGGCGCAGGAGGTGCTGCTGTCGGTGCGATCGCCGGTGCGGGTGCGATCGCCGGCGCGGCTTGTTGGACCGCAGGAGTTGCAGGCAAAACCTCCGGCGGCAGAGCACCATCGATAAATTCAGATAAAGTGCCGAGAGTGGGCACAGTTTCTAATAGCTGGCGAAAGGTAATTTTGATGCTAAATTCTTTTTGCAAATTCAGCGCTACTTGAGTTAAGGACAGAGAATCTAAACCCATTTCTAGGAAAGTTAAGTCCTCATCAACACTGCCTAAATCCTCGCCAGAAGTTTCTTCTAGTATATTTTTAATTACAGGAATCAGTCGGTATTTGCGGGCTGCTTGTTTGGTTTCAACCTGTGAATTTGGCATCGGTAAATGGGAATTGGTAGTTGGTAATTGGGAATTGGAAATTGGTAATTGAGGAACGGGCAATTCCTCGACTATTTCACTCTTGCCCTCTGACACTTTCGGTTCTATCCAGAAGCGCTTGCTCTCGAACGGATAAGTCGGCAAGGGAAGGCGAGCGCGCGTTTCCTCCTGATAAAAGCTCTGCCAGTCGATCGATACTCCGCAGAGCCAAAGCTGTCCGGCTGCACTCAACAAAGCCGCCCATTCAGTTTGATTTTCATGGCTGTCGCTGAGGGAAGAAATGGCAACTTGTTTTTTCAAATCTTTGGCTTGTTTGCGAGCTAAAGTAGCAGCCGTTGTTCTCGGTCCGACTTCCAAAAGTATCCGGTTCGGATCTTGCCAAAGCTCTTTGATCCCGTCGGCAAAACGCACTGTCGCCCGCAAGTGCCGAGCCCAATACATCGGATCGGTTGCTTGTTCCGCTGTGATCCAACTAGCAGTTACAGTCGAAACAAATGGAATAGTTGGCGCTGACAAATGCACTTTTTTGACATATTCGGCGAAAGGTTCGACGATCGAATCTACCATCGGCGAATGAAAAGCGTGGGAAGTGTGCAGTTGTTTGCAGACAACGCTTTCGCTTTCTAGTTGCTGCTGAAAAAGTGCGATCGCCTCCGTCGGCCCGGAAACCACGCACAAATCCGGCGCATTCACCGCCGCCACTGCCAAATCCGCACTCAAGCGCCCTTCTACTTCGGCAGCCGACAAGCGCACCGACAGCATCGAACCCCCCGGCAAATCTTGCATCAAGCGCCCTCTCGCTGCCACAAGCATCAAGGCATCTTCCAGGGAAAACACGCCTGCGATCGTTGCCGCTACAAATTCGCCGATGCTGTGCCCGATCGCACCTTGGGGAGTGACGCCCCAACTCTGCCACAGCTTGGAAAGCGCGTATTCTACGGTAAATATCGCAGGCTGAGTCAAGAAAGTTTGGCGCAGCGATTCGGTGGCTGTTGCTTCATCGCTGCCGGGATACAGCACTTTCCGCAAATCTCGGCCGAGGTGTGGCTGCAAAATTTCGGCGCAGCGATCGACTGTTTCGCGGAATAAAGGCTCGGATTCGTACAAATTCAAGCCCATATTGACGTATTGCGACCCTTGTCCCGGAAACATGAAGATTACTGCCGGATTTCTCGATTCGGTGCAGCGGGTTGCTGTACGCAGCGGCGGCAGGGATTCTAGTACCTGCACTGCATCGGCGCGATCGCTGCAAACGGCGAAACGGCGGTAATTGAAGGCTTGCCGCCCGATTTGCAGGGTGTAAGCAGCATCGGCGAGATCGATCTCCGGGTTTTGGGCGAGGTGCGATCGCAAATTTGCGGTAGCTGCGTCCAAAGCAGATGGAGTTTTCGCCGACAGCAGCAGTAACTGCCGCGGGCGAGAAGGACTTGACGGTTCCAGCGCGGGCGCTTCTTCGAGGACAACGTGAGCGTTGGTGCCGCCGACGCCAAACGAACTGACTCCGGCTCTTCTGGGCGTTTTGCCTGCTTTCCATTCCGAGAGTTCGGCGTTGACGTAGAAGGGGCTGTTGGCAAAATCAATGGCTGGATTCGGTTGCTCGAAGTGCAGAGTGGCGGGTATTTGCTGGTGTTTGAGGGCTAAAGCTGTTTTGATCAGCCCTGTGACTCCCGCCGCGGCGATCGTGTGTCCGAAGTTGCTTTTGACGGAGCCGATCGCGCAAAATTGTTTGGCTGCTGTTTTCAGGGCAAAAGCCTGAGTTAGCGCTTCTATTTCGATCGGATCGCCCAGGGGGGTTGCCGTGCCGTGGGTTTCGACGTAGGATATGGTTTCGGGATCTACGTCTGCCATCGCGTGCGCCATCGCGATCGCGTCTGCTTGCCCGTCTACGCTGGGTGCGGCAAAGCTGACTTTGGCTGCCCCGTCGTTGTTGAGCCCGACTCCGCGAATTACGGCATAGATTGTATCTCTGTCGGCGATCGCTTCTTCCAAACGCTTGAGTACCACAGCCCCGGCAGCGTTGCCGAACACAGTTCCTTCAGCCTTGGCGTCGAAAGGTTTGCAGTGTCCGTCGCTGGAGAACATCCCTCCTTCTTGATACAAATAACCGCTATTTTGCGGCACCGTAATTGATATCCCGCCGGCCAGGGCTAAGTCGCACTGGTAGCTCATCAAAGCATAAAAAGCTTGACAAACTGCAACTAATGATGTAGAACAAGCGGTATGTACGCTGACGCTCGGCCCCTTGAGATTCAGTTTGTAAGATGTGCGGGTAGCAATGTAGTCTTTTTCATTGGCTACCATCACCTGAAACTCGCCCGCGCGGGCAATGACATCCGATCGTCCGGCGATGTTGTTGGGAAAATAAGTATTGTTGCCCGTGCCGGCGTACACTCCGATCGAGCCGCTGAAGGTATTCGGATCGCAGCCTGCATTTTCTAGGGCGGCCCAAGCTATTTCTAAAAATACGCGCTGCTGCGGGTCTGTAATTTCGGCTTCGCGGGTACTCACGCCGAAAAATGCTGCGTCAAAGCGATCGGCCCCGTCAATAATTCCTCTAGCTTTGACGTAATTGGGATTTTGTCTGAGATTGGGGTCGATACTGGGGTCTAGTTCTGCGTCGCCGAAAAACGCTGTGGACTCCACCCCGCCGCACAAATTCTGCCATAATTCACCGACACTGGCAGCACCGGGAAAGCGGCCCGCCATGCCAATAATCGCAATGCCGTCAAGTTCTGAGTTTTCCTGCGAATTTGTCATAAATTAGGGTTTTTTGGTAGATTGCTTTTGCCGTTTAAAAGCAGCTTTTTGCCGATCGGCCCTGTCTTGAAATTTGTTGTTGGACGGACTAGCGCTTTTTCCCTCGTTTAAATAATTTGCCAGTTGGGCGATAGTCGGGTGCTGGAACAACTTCACCACCGGCAAGTCTTTGTCTAACAGACCCCGAACTTGGACTGCAACTTGCAGCGTCATCAAAGAATTGCCTCCAATCTCGAAGAAATTGTCGTGAATGCCGACGCGATCGAGCTTCAGCAGCTTAGACCAAACACCCGCCAGCAAAAGCTCCAACTCGCTTTGCGGTGCAGCGTAACTCTGGGACTGTTCTTGTCGCTGCAAGTCAGGTGCCGGCAGGGCGCGGCGATCGATTTTCCCGCTGGGCGTCTTCGGCATCGCCTCAACATTTACAAACACCGCAGGCACCATGTAATCTGGGAGTTGCCCTTGCAGGTAACGGCGGAGGTCGGCTATTGCCAATTGCTCCTCTGGATTAGCAACTATGTATGCAACCAGTCGTTTGTCCCCCGGTGCGTCTTCCCGCGCCAGCACCACAGCTTGTTTGACGGCGCGATGTTTTGCCAGTGCGGTTTCGATTTCTCCCAACTCTATGCGGAAGCCGCGAATTTTGACTTGGCCGTCAATCCGCCCGATGTACTCGATGTTACCGTCGGGCAGGAAGCGAGCTAAATCTCCTGTTTTGTAAAGACGATCTGCTTCATCCTCGATCGCGCGTATTTCATTGTGTTTAAAAGGATTGGGAATAAATTTTTCAGCAGTCAAGTCCGGGCGGTTGAGGTAGCCGCGCGCTAAGCAAATGCCCCCGATGTATAGTTCTCCCCCTACTCCTAAAGGTATAGGTTGACCATCTTTTTGTAACAGATATATCTCCGTGTTGGCAATAGGGCGGCCGATCGGAGGCAGTGCGGGCCAATCTCCGGGCGGGCCTGCGAGGGTATAAGCTGTTACCACGTGGCTCTCGGAGGGGCCGTATTGATTGTGCAGGGTACAATTTTCTAGGTGCTGAAAGAAACTGGCTATGTAACGGTTGACTTGCAACTGTTCGCCGGCGGTGATTACTTCGCGCAGCGATTTCGGTACTAGCTGATAGGTATCGGCTGCTTCGGCTAAGTGTTGCAGCGCGATAAAAGGGAGAAATAGTCTTTGAATTTTTTCTTGGTCGATTAGCTGCAACAAACTCTGGGCATCTCGCCGGGTTTCTTCTGTGATGAAAACGAGGGTGCCGCCGGCACACCAAGTACAGAACATTTCTTGAAACGAGACATCGAAGCTGAGAGATGCAAATTGCAGGGTTTTGGCTGGGCCCTCAAGGGTGGAGTTTTGCAGTTGCCACGCAATTAGGTTGACTAGGGCGCGGTGCGGGAGGGGAACTCCTTTGGGTTTGCCTGTGGAACCTGATGTATATATTGTATAAGTTAAATTTTGGGGAGAGACGCTGCTAGCTGGGTTTTCCGTGCTGTGACTGCCGATCGTTTCCCAGTCTGCGTCCAAGCAAACGGCGCGGGCTTGATGCGCCGGCAACCCCGACACTAAGTGAGATTGAGTGAGGATAACGGGAGCTTGGGTGTCGGCTAACATGAAGGTCAGCCGTTCTTGGGGGTAGGCTGGATCTAGGGGAACGTAAGCTGCGCCTGCTTTGAGAACGCCTAAAACGGCGATCGCAATTTCTAAAGAACGTTCCATGCAAATAGCTACTAAAACATCGGGCCCGACGCTTAATTGCTGCAAGTAACGGGCTAGTTGATTGGCTTTGGAATTGAGTTCCAGGTAGGTGAGTTGCTGTTGGAGATTTTGGGAAAAAACGGCGGCAATGGCATCGGGCGATCGATCGACTTGTGCTTCAAATAATTGGTGAACGCATTTGTCTTGCGGATAATTTGCTTGAGTTTGATTCCACTCCTGCAACTGAGCAAGTTCGGCTGCTGTCAGCATTGACAATTTGCTGATTTTCTGCTGGGGATTCGCGGCTATACTTTCTAGCAAAGTTTGCAGGTGTCCCAACATTCGGGTAATGGCGAGCGGATCGAACCGCTGGCGATCGCCAGCAATTTTCAACAGCAGTTCGGTTCCCCCGTATGCGTAAACAGTTAGGGGAAAACTTGTCTGTTCTAAAAGCTGAAATTCTCGGTTTTGCCAGTTGCCACCCAGAGCTTGCAAGGCAGAGTTAATGTGATATTTTTCAACTACTAGCAGGCTTTCAAATAAAGCTGTGCCGCGGGAAATCTCGCTCCATTCTTGAGTTTTTGCCAGCGGCACGTTCCCGTATTCTTGAAATGCCGTCCACTGAGTTTGCAGTTGTTTGAACCAGTCGATCGCTGACAAATCGGGAGATACAATTACCCGAAACGGCAAAGTATTTATGAATAATCCTACCGCTGATTCTGCGTTTTCTAGATTCTGCGACCGGCTGTTGCAAATAGTTCCAAATACTACATCTTCAGAACCGGAACAGCGGCTCAAAAGTAAAGCCCACGCTCCTTGCAGCAGGGTATTTAGGGTTAGTTGCTGTTCTTGAATTAGGGAGTTTAAGGCTGCGGTTACGCTGCTAGAAAGCCGGATTTCTGGTTCGGCTGATAAATTTTCTGTTGGTGTCAGGAACGGGCCAGATGCCTGTTCCACAACTGATGAATTTCCTGGTGGGGCGGGCATCTTGCCGGCCCTTGAAAAATCCCCCACCAGAGGGGTAGGAGCGCTGAAACCGCTTAAGTATTGTTTCCAGAATGTTTCGGCTTTTGAGATGTCTGGCTGCTGCGTCCACTCGATAAAATCTCGATCGCAGCGGGGCGGTTGTAATTCTAACGGTCGATCGGCACACAGGGATTCGTACAAGGTAAAAACTTCTTGCAAAACAACGATTGCAGAGGTACTGTCAAGCAAAATGTGGTGGTAAGTCCAGATGAGTTTGTACTCGGTTTCCGACCAGCGGAACCAAGCCAAACGCATCAGCGGGGGTTGAGTGAGGTCAAAGCCTTGCAGGCGATCGGCTTGCAAATAGGTTTCGAGTTGGTTGGTGCGATCGCCCTCCGACAAATTGCGCCAGTCTTGTTCAACGCTTGGCAGTTCAACTTGTTGGTGTAATGTTTGCAGGGGAACTTCTTCACCTGACCAACAAAAACTCGTTCTCAAGATTGGATGCCGCTGCACTATTTGCTGCCAAGCTTTGAGGAAAGCTGAAACATTCAAATTTTCCCGGATGCTACAGATCGCTTGTTCGATGTCTATCCCTAATTGTTGACCCGAAAGGCTGTCGAACAACATCCCCTGCTGTATCGGCGAAAGTTGATAGGAAGATTCACTATCAGTGGTTGCGGACTGCGGGCGATCGTCTGCTGGCAATGACATATTTATATGTAAGTATTGATGGAAAAGACTTTTGAGCAAATGTAGCCGGATTTTTAAAGCTTTTTCAAGTAACTATTCATCTCCAAGCACGGTAAAATCATCGATCGCGTGCATCCGATCGTAATATTTTGTTTTTGACTGTAATATTTTATCGGCTCAGCCGATGTTAACTCAAACTCTACCGCCCTGTAAAGTATTTATGATACATTTTACGGGTAGCGCCGCCAAAGAGCATTTCCCGTTTACCAACCGTGTAATTCCACAGCCTGTAAATATTAAAATTGCTTAATATTCTGTTGGCGATCGACTTTCTTCTCTCAAGAATAATTAAAGGCTTCAACATCTGCTATAACAGGCTGACATCCGCACTCAACAGCAATGATTTGCACTCTGTCTACTGGCAATCGCTGCGCTAACTTAGCTACAGCCAACCTCAACCTTTAAAGAAAGCTATGGGATATTTGATTGGTGCGATCGTGCTCGGAATGTTAATTTGGGCTGGGTTCGATATCGTGCATACCATAGGCAATTGGGAAACGAATCCCGAAGAGACCACCAGCAAAATTCAAGCTGAAATGGTCCAAGAAACATATCGCGGTCAATTTGGTGCCGATGCGCTGGAGGGAGGGAGTCAGGCTGTCGGAAACGCACTCCACGCCGGCCAGTGCGCCGCCGAAGCAGCAGGTTGCGAAGCTGCTCCAAGTGCGATCGGTCATGTGGTAGAAGGCTTGTTGCACGTTCTACACCATTAATATCGTGTGTGCTAGCGTAAGTTGTGCAAATGTTTTTAATGCTGTAGCGGCGGGTTTTACCAATAATATTTACCCACACAAACAATCTCATAAACCCGCCCCCCACAACTAATAACCTATATCAACCTTGACTTTTATCAAAGGGGAAAAATGTACATTCAGGTTTACCGTTGAGCGGCGGGTTTATGGAATTATTAGTTTTTGTTGGCGTAGATGGTTGGTAAAACCATCCCCTACCATCGCGCAAATCATACAAAAACTAACCAATACCAAATGATATAACAACACAAAATGAATGGAAAAATCCATTTAAAATTTTCCATTCATTCTCAATTTTTACGCTTTTGGCTCAACCCATACCGTCATCCCCTCAACCCTCAAACCTTTGCCGCGAGTGCCGCAATATTGACCGTTAGCAGTAACAGGAGTATCGCCCACATTCTGGATGTGAGCCGTATAAAATACGTCGTATTTATCAGCTTGTGGCCCTGTCAGGCGGGCGGCAAATCCCTCAATGCGCTTGGCTTTGCCCCGGAAACCTGCCAACTCGCCTTCCGAGATCCAAGCAGTATCGCCAACTCCTTCAACGTGAGCCATGTACTGCAAATTTAAACCGGCAACGGGAGGCTCTATTTTAATTTGAAATCCTTCCACGCGGCGGCCTTGAGCTTTAGTACCCGCATATTCTCGATCGCTAAAAGTTCGATCGCCAATTCCTTGAATGTGCGCCAACACTTTTAAGCCCACAGGCGCCACTGTTTGGGAACTCGCAGACTGCGCGATCCAAACTTTGATGCCCTCTATTCTCAAAGCTTTGCCGCGAGTGCCGCAATATTCGCCGTTGGAGGACACGTCGGTGTCGCCGATATTCTGAATGTGAGCGCTATAAAATAGGTCGTACTTATCAGCTTGCGGCCCGCTCAACCGCACCGCAAATCCCTCAATTCGTTTCGCTTGACCCCGAAAACCTGCCAATTCTCCTTCGCTAAGCCAAGGAGTATCCCCAACACCTTCGACGTGAGCCATGTACTCGACATTTAAGCCGGGAATTGGGGGGTCGATATTAATCGCAAATCCTTCGACACGGCGCCCTTGAGCTTTAGTACCCGCGTATTCTTGAGCACCGAAAGTTCGATCGCCAATTCCCTGAATGTGCACCAAAACTTTGATTCCCAAACCGCCCTCTACAGGAGCTTGTTGAATGTCCCGAGGTGCCCCAAAAACAATGTTCCCGGAACCGGTTGTCTGAAGAGACTTAGGTACTTCCACGCTGGGAACAATAATCACCTCGTGCATGGGGACAGAAGGTGCGGGGGATTCCAAAATCTGGATTTGTGGCGCAACTGTAACTTGTTTAGGTGCCACATTTCCTGACGGGATGACAATCACTTCTGGCAAAGGTTCGGCGCTGATTTTTTGTTCGGGCGCTGCTTTAAATGCGGGTTCGACTTTTGCAGGTGCTGCTTTTACCATCTCAGCAATGGTTAATTTGCCTCTGGAAATGGCTACGGCTATTTGTTTGCCAAAAGCGGCGCTGACTGTTTCTTCGAGAATTACCCACTGTTCGTCATCTAATTTATCTTGCTGTTCCACCAAGGCCAGCACTGCTGAAACTGGGTGTTTGCCGCTGACTAAGGATTCTGCGTCAGAATGCAGTTGAGTTGGGGTTGATTCGGAAATCGCGCGCTGCAGTTCGCGGGCTTTGGCATGAACTGATTGTAAGGGTGCGAAGTCGCTTTGTTCGCGGTGGGCGATCGCCAATACTCGATCGATCACTTTCAATGCTGCATCGCGAATTTCTGCTTTACCTTCGGAAGCTGCGGCAGTCTCGACTAAGTTTTGAATGTCTTTGAGGGAAGCAATTTCCCCGGGTGCGATCGCGGATTTGTTTGCTTCGAGAGCTTGTTTTTGGACTGCGGCAAAGTTGCGGCTGTAGGCTGCGACTTCTTGCAGCAAGCTGTCAGAGGGAGGAAGGCCGGAGTCTTGCAGTTGTTTTGCTGCCATTAACAGGCGATCGGCCAAATTAGCATAAGTTTCCGATAGTCGGGCTATTTGTTGTAGCAAATCTTTATGAGCTAGTTCCATATGTCTTGCCGTAAATATTTAACTTGCTGATTATAGACGTTGAGCGTCTTCTGAAGGTAGAAGGCAGTAGTCATCAGTGATTAGTCCCCGGGAAGAAGAAAAATGCTCCCCCTCTCCGACTCCTCCACTCGGACACTCTCCGACTCCCCCACCCAGACACCCGGACACTCTCCGACTCCCCACTCTCCGACTCATCCTCTGGCATCCCCCGCGTGATCGCCGTCACAACCGTGCAAATACTTAGTCACACTCTCCGACTCCGGCTATCACGAGTGCCCCGTAACAATGTCACACATATCGAGCAATAGCCGTCACTGCTGATTCTGTGAAAACAGTTGATACTGATGCTTGAACCAATAAAACCCCGAAGTGTTATGGTACTAATTCGCGATCTCGCCCAGCAAGCTCTGGCTCTAGGCTATCTAACCATTGAAGCCGAAAATCAACTGCGGCGGATGTTAACTACCACCACGTATGACTTAGAAGACTTAAATGCTTTTATGGCTTTGCAACTAGCAGCTATGTCCGGAGGAGTGAAACAAGAGTCTCGCGAGCTGAAAAAATTTGAAATCTTTGGCGAGACGGCTTCCGAAACTTCCTGTTAGTAACTTGTTTGCTTTTGATTAGTTAAAATTTAGTAAGGGAAATTTCTACCGTGCAGATTCGTGAAGTTGTAAAACAAGCTATTGCCGCTGGATATCTGAGTTTGGAAGCGGAAAATGAAATGCAGAAGATTTTTTCCTCAGCCAAGTGTGATTTGGAAGATTTGAATGCTTTTATGAGCTTGCAGTTAGCTGCCATGGCCGGCCGCGTGAGGCAAGAGTCTTTGGAATTGATAAAAATGCCAAGTTTTCCCGACACGAATTAACTAGCTTTATTTATTCATGTGCTTTGCGGCAAAATAAATATTAATTAATTTACTAAAAACAAGCTTATTTAATAGTTAATTTTTCTAAGGTATAACTAATTAATTTTACCACTTTTGCTATATTGCTTCACTCGGTAGTAAGCCAATCAACTCTAATTTAAATGATTTTTAAAATAAATGTTTAAGTTTGTAGGCAGGACTTAGCTCCTCAAAGGCAAGGCGGGGATGACCAGACCTATCACCCTGTTTGCTGACTAACCGTCGATCATTATGATTCAAAGGTTATTTCTTGTTATAGCAATCCTAAATGATTCGTAAAAACTTATAATTTATAATAGTTAAACCGTGTGTTAATATTTAGATTGGGAAT